>JBDMZA010000369.1:0-14654 GCA_039770155.1 Clostridiales bacterium | reverse complement strand
TACTCTTGAGATCGTTGCAATAGATACACCAGCTTCCTTTGCAATATCATATATATTCATCCTAACCTCCTATGTAAACGCTTACATTTTTATTTTAGCTCTTTGTTAATTATTTGTCAATATATTCACAAATAATTTATTTTATTTTTATATAAACCCAAAACAAAAATAGGCTTTTAAGGCATACTCGAAAAACAAACTAGTCAACTTTTTTTAAAAATCCATTAAAGCATCAGTATTTTCAGAAAAAAGTTGTCTTATAAAATTTTTGATTATACCTTAATAGATATTATTGATTTACACCAATAATTGCAGCACCTAATACTCCCGCTGAATCTCCAAGTTTATTTTTTACAATAGGAGTTTCAAAACTATCAGAAAATATATTTTTTTCTACTTGATCTTTACCAAGAGTATATAACTCATCTATATTTGATAATCCACCACCTAATATAATAATATCAGGATCTAAAATATCAATTACATTTGATAATGCTATTCCGAAATTTTCTAAAAATTTTAAAAACAGTTTTTTAGACTTTTGATCACCTTTTCGATAATACTCAATAATATCTTGAACAGATTTTTTCTCATTGTAATTATTTTCATAAATACGTTCTAATCCAGAACCACTAATATATGTTTCAACGCAACCCCTTTTGCCACAATAGCAATTTGGTCCTGCTGGATCAATTTGCATATGTCCCCATTCGCCTGCAATACCTTGTATCCCAGAATGTATTTCTCCTTTTATTGATATTCCACCTCCACATCCAGTTCCTATAATAACCCCAAAAACAATATTTTTATTAATGCCTGCTCCTAAAAATGATTCTGCAAGTGTAAAGCAATTAGCATCATTTTGTATTTCAACATTACATTTAAGTTTTTTTATAATATCTTTTTTCAACATCTTATTGTTAAGGCATAAAGTGTTTGAATTTTTTACAAGATTGGTTTTTTTAGAAATTGAGCCTGGAATACCAATTCCAAAGCTATGTGATTTGTTATTTATGAATAAAAGTGCCTCCTTATATAAAAAATCAATTCGATTTAAAATTTCATCATATCCTTTTTCTTGATTTGTAGGTATACGTTTTCTAAATATTTCTTTATTATTTAAATCTAATATTATAACTTCGATTTTAGTACCACCCAAATCAATGCCAATTTTATACAAGTTTTTTGATAACAACATTTTTATAGAATCCTTTCTTAGTTTTTTCTTAAGAGAACCTAAAAACAGTATCATCTTTTTATATTAAATTTTCACGATTTAGAATAGACCAAAAAATACTATCCAATTATTTTCACCTAAAATCCACTTGAAACATACGAATTCATACTCGAGAATTAGAGTTTATTTTTTGGATATCCCTTAGGTAACTCGATTTTTTTAATATACAATATAATTTTTTCCATTTAAAATACTTTCGTAGCTTTTATTTTTGATTATAGCATATCGAAGTAAATAGCTTCAAATTAGGATCTTTTATTACCTCATCTTTAAATTATTAAAATATCTATTCGTCACCAATTCAATACATAAGAACCATGTTTATTTCCTGAACTAAATTTGCATAATAAATACTATTGACATGAATATCCCTTTACTTTTAAAATTAGGTTTCAAAAGTAAACTAATTATATCTTAAAATGAATCATTTATTATATCTTTTAATTTATATTCTTCCCTTCTTTTTTTATCAAACCATAGTTCAAACTCTTCATTATCTATTGGAATTTTGACTTTCTCTTTTTTCCATGCAGATAAATATGCTGCATTTGCAAGCATTAGAGCATTAATTCCATCTTTTCCATTAACAATCAAAGGTTCTTTATTTTGTATATTATCCGCAAAATTTTGAATAATATCAAAATGTGGATTATTTTTTTTATCAAAAATAAATTCTTCATAGGAAGTTTTAATACCATTTGCTGTAATTTCATTAGAGGTTTTTCTATATTTATCAGTACTTATATTATGTTTCCAAACAAACAATTTATTATCTTCTTGAATAACCTTTCCCTTAGTACCGATTATCTCAATTTTTTCTCTACCAGGTGTTTCCCCGGTTGTAAAAACAAAAACAGCTTTTATATCATCTGGATAATCCATTATCATTGTTACTTCATCATCTACTAAAAAATTATTATATTTACCAAAGGGGATACTAGCATAGATACTATATGGCATACCAAAAAGCCACTGCCATATATCCAAAATATGTTGTCCTTGATTTATTAAAGCTCCACCACCCTCTTCATTCCAACTGCTCCTCCAACTACTAGAATTGTGATAAAAATGTGTACGAAAATATCTTGAATTCTCTAAGTAAATTCTTTTAATAGTACCAATTTCCTTTAAATCAAGAATTTCTTTTAATCTTTTATATACTGGTAAAGTACGATTTTGAAACATCATAGAAAAAGTAAGTTTACTATTTTTTAAAGCTGTATTTACTCTTTTTACATCTCCTATTGATACCCCAGAAGGTTTTTCACATAGTATATGTTTTTTATATTTAAATGCTTCCATAATCATTTTTGGATGTTCTTTATGAGGTGTTGCTATTATAACTGCATCACAGACTTCTTTATCCTCAAACATACTTTTTGTACTAAAAAAAATTTTTATATCTTTACCTAAGTTATCACTCACCCATTGCTTGGATTTTTCACTTCTACAACAGACTGCAGATAATTTTATATTATTAAAGTTACAATCTTTAATCCATTTAGCATATTTTTTCCCAACCTGACCAATACCAATAATAGCAAGTTTAATTACCATTTAAAAAAATCCTCCCCATTATAATTTAAATTATTTTATATAAAATATAAAGTAATTTTATTTTTTGGATATCCCTATTGTACTATATTTTATAATAATAAATCACATGATTTTAGTAATTCTCAAATTTCAAGAACATGATATTATTTTTTAGGGTTTCCTAATAATGTTTAAATTTGATATAATCATATTTGTTATTCGACAAAATATGATTTAAATTGAGGTGTTATATGAATAATTTTTATAAATGCTTGGTTGAAATTTATGAAGTACTAAATAGCGGAATAAAAATCGAAAAATTTTTAGAACAAAACTCTACAAAGCTAAAAATTTTTCTTCCCTTCAATAGAATTGCCATTGTATTACAGGATTTCAAGGGCATGGTATATATACATTCATTAAGTTCAGAAATCAAAACTGATATTAATCTTGGGTATAAAGCTGAAATTTCAAAAACATCTTTAAAAGGCATCCTTTATGATAATAAACCAAGAATAATAAATAATTATAAAAATTATTTATTAGAACACCCAGATTCTAAAACTACAAAAATGCTACTAAATAATGGAATTTATTCAAGTTTGTCATATCCTTTAATTGCAAACAATATAAATATTGGAGCACTAATTATTTCTTCAACAACAATAAATTCATATAAAGAAGAACATATTGAATATATGAAGCATTTATCAACAAGTTTATCCATTGCATTAGAAAAAGATTTTTTTGTAGATGATTTAATATTGGCTTCTATAACAGGTTTTGCCAAACTTGTTGAAGCAAAGGATAGTGATACTGGATTTCATATTGAAAGAATGCAAAATTATTCAAAAATTATTGCAAATACTTTATCTGGCTTTAAAAAATATAAAAATATAATTGACACAAAATTCATTGATGATATATACAAATTTAGTCCACTACATGATATAGGAAAAGTAGGTATAGCAGATGGAATCTTATTAAAACCTGGCAAATTAACTAAAGAAGAATTTGAAGTAATGAAGATGCATACTTTAATCGGTGCTGAAGTTTTACAAAAATCAAATAAAAGTAATTTAAGAAAAAGCAGAGATTTTTTTAATATGGGAATTGAAATTGCCAGAAGTCATCATGAACAATATAATGGAAAAGGTTATCCACATGGTTTAAAAGGTGATAATATACCACTTTCTGCGAGAATTGTTATATTAGCTGACGTATTAGATGCTCTAACTTCAAAAAGAGTATATAAAAAAGCCTTTACAATTTCCACTTCTCTAAAAATAATAAAAGATGAAAAAGGAAAAATGTTTGATCCTGATATAGTTGATGCAATATTTGAGGCAGAAGATGAAATAATAAAAGTGTATAATGAATTAAATGAAGGTCTCGATTTTAGCAATATATAACAAAGGAATATCCAAAAAATAAGCTCATATTCTCGAATATGAATTCGCACAACTTAAGCGAAGTTCAGACTAAAAGAATTTGAGTTTATTTTTTGATTCTGCCTTATTTAATTTAATCATGTTCTCCTTATAGATATTATTATTAAGTATTTTCAAAACTTTTTCTTTTATTTCATATGGATTTGATTTATATTATGTTTTATTTACACTATAACTGCATTTAACTGCATTTTTTTTCAATCAATGAAATAAAGCACTATAAATATAATATAAAACTTATAAAATTCATGTTACACTAAAATCGGAAAACCTATAAAATAATACCAAATTCTTTTCGTCTGGAGTTCACTTAAATCTTGCGAATTCATACTCGAGAATTAGAGTTTATTTTTGAATATTCATAAGCTAGAATAAGGAGTGATTAGAATGGATCTTAAAGAAATAATATCAAAAATGACACTGGAAGAAAAAGCTGGCATGTGCTCAGGTTATGATTTTTGGCATACTAAATCTGTAGACAGATTGAAAATTCCAGCCATAATGGTGAGTGACGGACCTCATGGGCTTAGAAAACAAGACTTAGAGTCTGACCATATTAGTTTTAATGAAAGTATTAAAGCTGTATGTTTTCCAACAGGGTCTGCAATTGGATCTTCCTTTGATAAAGAATTAATTAATGAATTAGGCAAAGAACTTGCTATAGAATGTCAGGCTGAAAATGTAAGTATAATCCTTGGACCTGCTGTTAATATAAAACGTTCACCACTATGTGGTCGTAATTTTGAGTATTTAAGTGAGGATCCATATCTTACATCTTCACTTGCAACCAGTTACATTAAGGGAGTACAAAGCAAAAATGTAGGAACCAGTTTAAAACATTTTTTAGCAAACAATCAAGAACATCGACGTATGACTTCCAGTTCAGAAGTTGATGAACGTACTCTTAGAGAAATTTATTTAGCTGCATTTGAAGATGTAGTAAAAAAAGCAAAACCATGGACTGTTATGTGTTCCTATAATCGTATAAACGGAACATATGCTTCCGAAAACAAACGTTTTCTAACTGATATATTGAGAAAAGAATGGGGATTTGATGGATTTGTTGTAAGTGATTGGGGTGCTGTGAATGATCGAGTAAAAAGTTTGAAAGCAGGACTTCAGTTAGAAATGCCTGATTCTAAAGGTATTAATGACAAAAGAATTATAGAGGCAGTAAAATCTGGAGAACTTGATGAATTATTATTAAATCAAACTGTAGAAAAAATTCTAACTATCATTTATAAATTTACTGATAATAGAATCCCAAATACAGTTTGGAATCTCGAGGAACATCATAACCTTTCAAGAAAAATCAGTTCTGAATGTATGGTTCTACTAAAAAATGATGGATTGTTACCACTTAATAAAAATGACAATATTGTTTTTATCGGTGAATTTGCTAAAATCCCTAGATATCAAGGCGGTGGAAGCTCTCATATAAATTCATTTAAAACAAGCGGAGCCATAGAAAATATGGCAAATTATGAGAATATTACATATGCACAAGGTTATATGACAGAAGAAGATGTAATCATACCAGAATTAGTTAAAGAAGCAGTAAAAGCTGCAAGGCAGTCCAAGGTAGCTGTTATTTTTGCTGGTTTACCTGATTCCTTTGAATCAGAGGGATATGATAGAACACATATGTCTATACCAAATTGCCAAAATCACCTTATTGAAGAAATAACTAAGGTACAGCCTAATACTGTTATTGTTTTACATAATGGTTCACCTATTGAAATGCCATGGATAAATAAAGTAAATTCTATTTTAGAAGTATATCTTGGTGGACAAGCAGTTGGAGAGGCTACTGTTGATATCTTGTTTGGTGATGTAAATCCTAGTGGAAAACTAGCAGAGACATTTCCAATTAAATTAAAAGACAACCCCTCGTATTTATACTATTTTGGTGAAAAAGATGTAGTTGAATATCGTGAAGGTATATTTGTAGGCTATAGATATTATGATAAAAAAGAAATGGATGTTTTATTCCCATTTGGTCATGGTTTAAGTTATACAAGTTTTGAATACTCCAATATGAAAATAAATAAAAGTAAAATATCCGATAATGATGAAGTTGAAATAATTGCAGATATAACCAATACTGGTAAAAGAGAAGGAAAAGAAATAATACAATTATATATCTCGTCAATAAATTCAAATATAATTCGTCCTGAGAGAGAATTAAAGGAATTTACAAAAATACATCTTTTGCCAGGAGAAAAGAAAACTGTAAAATTCACATTAAATAAAAGAGCTTTTGCATATTTTAATACAGAAATTAATGACTGGTACGTAGAAGATGGAAGTTATAATATTGAAATAGGAAAATCTTCAAGAGACATTGTTTTAAGTCGAAAAATTAGCTATACAAATAATCAACCCATTAAAAATATCTATACTGAGAATTCAACTTTTGGAGATGTTTTAAAGAATCCAGAAGCTAAAAAAATAATAGAACCGTTGATTGCCTCAACATCTTTTTTTCTAATAAATTCTGAAGATTATGATGAAAATGCTGCAATAACGCCTCAAATGCATGATGCTATGATAAATCATATGCCCTTGCGAGGAGTATTTAGTTTTGGAGATAAAAGTATTACCCACAGTGATTTGAAACAAATTTTAGAAAAACTCAATAATTTATCATAATCAAAAATTTCATAAGACAATTTTTTTCTGAAAATATCGATGGTTTAACGAATTTTCAAAAAAAGTTGTCTAGTTTATTTTTTTTATTTTGCCCAAATTCTTCTATTTGACAAAATCAAAAGCATTTATCTTATTATTTATAATATCTAAATATACCTTCTGCAAATCATTTTACATAATATATATTTTTTTATATAATATAGTATAAACATAAGTAAAAAACTAGTACCGAATTCTTTTCGTCTGAAGTTCACTTAAACCACGTGAATTCATGCTCGAGAATTAGAGTTTATTTTTTGGATATCCCTAAGATTAAAGGAGAAATATATGTCATTTATTAAAGAATATATAGTAGAATTCAATGATATGGATAGATTTGGTGAGTTATCAGCTGTTAAATTATTAGATTTTTTTGAAGAAACTGCATTTTATCATCTAGAAAATGGTTATGGTTATGAAAAATTAGCAAAAGATAATAAAGCATGGATTTTAAACAAATGGAAAATAGACATGAAACAATTTCCAAAATATCATAATAAATTTACAGTAAAAACATGGTGTTCTTATTGTAAAGGTTTTAGAGCATATAGAGATTTTGTTGTATTGGATGAAAACAATGAATTATTAGGAAAAGCAACATCATTATGGATATTTTATGATACAAATTTAAAAAGACCAAAGAAAATTCCTACTGAAATGATAAATTTATTTTATTGTAAAGATGAAGAAATAAGTATAAATGATTTTCAGGACTTTAAACCTTCGAACAACTATAATGTTTATAAAGAATTGAGAATACAAAGAAATGATATTGATGTAAACAATCATGTAAATAATAAGGTATTTATTAATTGGATGGAAGAATCTATAGAGGAAGAAATTTATTCAAATTATAAATTACATTCTTTTGAAGTAAATTATTTAAAAGAAATAAAATATTCTATCGATAGTATTTATTCATGTAATAATGTTAAAAAAATTGAAAAAAACTGTCATGAATTCGAACATTTTATAACTGCTAATAAAATTGGCTATGCTTTGGGTACAACCAGTTGGAAAAAATATAAATAAAAATATATCACACATCATTCAATTCATTAGAAACAAAAGCTAATATTGATAATTATCATCTATTTAGAGGATATCAATTCCTATGATTCATAAATAATTGCATGAAGTGTGATATTATTTTTTAGGTTCTCCTTATGTTCAATTTTAGTCTATTCTTTAATCATTTATTTCAGCTACCTCAAAAACTCTTCTACTTAAAAACATTACTACTACCACCATTATAATATTTAGAATAATTCCTACTAAACTTATACTAATATCATTCATTTTTAAAATTAATAAAACTGATATACCTAAAGCAGAAGGAATAGCAACTAAATATGATATTAATATTCTAATTAATGCAGTTAATACCTGACTTTCAATGATTCCTACAAATCTCTGACCTAAAAATATAGCATATAAAAACAACATTTTATATGACATAAATAATAAAAAAGCTCCTATTATAGTAATTAATTCAGGTTTTTGCAAAAAATAAATTATAGCAAAAAATATAATACCTGTGATAATATATTCTTTTATTTTTGAACTACTAATGTAAATAGCTTTTTTTACTGAACTTTCTGGTATTAAATAAATAAATGGTCTTTTAAACTCACTTATCCATGATTCTCTACTAGAAATACTAACCTGCAGTATACAAAGCATAATCATAACCGTATACAAACTATAATTTTCGCCTAAAATATTTAGTTTTGAAAACAAAAAAATGTATACAACACCCATTATAAAAGATTGCTTATCAAATAAATATTTAGTTTTCTTTAATTCTAATTTTTGTTTATATAAAAGAGCTTTTGCTCCATCATCAAAATCACTTTCAACGCTCTCAATTTTTTTGGATCTATATGAATTTATATCAAATTTTCCACTTTTGGCTTTTTCTCTTAATACTTGAAATTCTCCAGCATTTGATAAGGCATTTTCATAAAAATCAATTTTTGATTTTATTAAAAATAAAATTGCTGATATTATTATCGCCAAATTTATTAAAAATATTATGCTCCACTCAATAAAATTGCCCTTATAAGCCGATATAATGCCAAATTTCGACCATCCAATCATTGGTATATAATTAAAATATATACTTTCAAAATATACTTTTACCGAATCAAAAATATCTCCATTTTCCTTAAAAATAAAAAAATATTGAATAGCAATCACAAAAATAATACTGTATATAAAATATGAAACATATTTATTAATATTTTTAAATTTTACACTTAACAAATATATAACAAGATAAATTAGAATCGCACAATACATTGTAGATAATATTAATAGAAATACCATAAAATCGTTTATAATACTTATTTTGGTAATTATCATAGATAAATAAATAACAATTACAAAAGATCCAATTAAACTAAATATTCCATTTTCATAAATACTATAGATTAATATTTTTACCTTTTTAATTGGTGCCGTAAATATAATATTAATTTCAGGCGAAATAAACATCCCCACATTTCTGCTAACCATCATAGAAAACATAAATGCAATAAATATCATAATACTAGAAATAATAACATCCATGCTTTTTATCTTGTCACTTTCAGTAGTTATAATGTTAATATTTCCCATTCTAGAAATAGTAGTTATTTTAAAAATCATAAATCCTAAAAATATTAAAAATATTATTCCAAATAAAGGTTTTTTAAATAATCCTTTAAATAAATTTTTATATTTACATAAAGAAAGATATATCATCGAGGTCATAAAACTAATTTCCTCCTTCTGTTATATCAAAAAATGTATCTTTTAGTTTTTTTGTACTCTCTTGCTGGTCTCGCTTTAAATAGAGAGCAATTTTTCCCTTATTCATAATATATGCATTATCCCAAAATTCTTCAACTATATCAATTATGTGTGTACTTATAAAAAGACTAACTCCATTTTTCTTCAAGTCAATAAATATATTATTTAAATTTTTTATGGCTTTTGGATCTAGTCCAACCATTGGTTCATCAAACAAAATAACCTTCGGTGAAATCATTAATGCCATACAAATACTTACTTTTTGCTGCATTCCTTTTGATAACTCTCTACCCAATTTATCCAAATACTCTGTAAGTTCTAGCTTTTCAGCATATTTATATGCTAGTTTCAAGCCATTATCATCCAATCTATATGCTTTTGAAATAAATTTGAAATGCTCTCTAATGGTTAATATTTCATACAAAAACGGTGTTTCTGGAACATAGCCAAAAATCTTTTTTGCCTCTAAACTTTTATTTGAATAACCACATATACTAATCTTACCTTTAAAATTTAGTAAACCTGCTATACTTTTTATTGTTGTACTCTTCCCAGCTCCATTTGGTCCTAATAAAACATTAATACTATTTGATTCAATATTTAATGTAATATTATCAACAACTATATTTTTACCAAATTTTTTTGTTAAATTCTCAACTTCAATCACCTAAATAACCTCCTAAAATAGAATAAACTATTAGAACTTATTTTAATATAATGCAGAATTAAAAAATAAGCCAGTCAACTTTTTTAAAAACTCCATTAAGGCAGAATCAAAAAAAGTTGTCTTATGGAATAATATCACATTTTCAAAATCTATACTTTTAGATATTAAAAAATAACCTTTCACATATAATCATTTTCAATTTTTTTAATCTATCATCCATCCAATACATAAATCTATCCATGTAGCCGCCTGTTTATTAATATGACATGCTTCTATTGCTGTTTCAGCTGTCGCAAGAGACAATCCATGACCCCCTTTAGGATAAATATGTAACTCAAAAGGGATAGTCATTTTCCTTAGAGCCATTGCATACAATAATGTGTTTTCTAAAGGTACAGCCATATCTTCAAAAGTATGCCAAATAAAAGTAGGAGGTGTCTGTGCATTTACAAGTCCTTCCATTGATAATTGTTCACGTTCATCTGCTGTTGCATCTTCACCCAATAGATTTATGAATGAACCCTCATGACGAAACTCTAATCCTGTAATAACAGGATATGCCAATATACTTCCCTTAAGCACCAACTTTCCAATCTTAACACCTTGCTGCTCTCTAATCCATGATTCTTTATACAAATTCGATATACTAGCAGCCAAATGACCTCCCGCTGAAAATCCGTTAACATATATCTTTTTAGTATCTATTTTCCATTCATTAGCTTTTTCTAAAATGATTGTTAACGCTCTTGCACAATCTAAAACTTGTTGTGGGTATCTTCTTGGAGCAACACTATAATACAAAACAACTGCATGATAACCAGCCTCATTGAATTTAATAGCAATAGGTTCTGCTTCTCGTGGTGATGTATGACTATATCCACCTCCAGGTAAAACAAGAACTGTTCCTCTCTTTTTTTCACCAGATAACATATAAGTTGTCATTGTTGGTCTGAAATCATCCGCCATTTCACCTTCATATTTAAAGCCTTTCCATATATCAATTTCATTATGTATCATTTTTTCAACCTCACTCTTTCAATATATTCTTTACTTTAGGCATAATCAAAAATTTCATAAGACAATCTTTTTCTGAAAATATCGATGGTTTAACGAATTTCCAAAAAAAGTTGACTAGTTTATTTTTTGATTCTGCTTTATGGATATACCAAAAAATAAATATACATTTTAAAATAATAAATAAAATTAAATATACATATTTCATATAAATTAAAATGTAAATATTTATATTTTAAATTTATAAAGTTTAATATATAGTAACATAATAATAATAGTATTGTTTTAAATATATGATAAAATAGGTTGTAAGTAGTTAATTTTTTCAATCATTAAAATTTCTTTTCATGAATTAAAATTAAATATATAAAACTAAATATTATAAACTAAAGGAGGAAAACTTTGAAAATACTTAAAGATAGTAATACATTGAAAGTTAAATCCGAAAATAGGGAATGGCATGTTAATATTGATCAATGCTTCACTCATAGCAAAGATAATAATGAAAAAACTTACAAATTAGATAATGAATACATATTAATTGTAAATAATAATCAATATGGCCTCATGAAAATAATAGATACATGTTTTTCAGATTAGATTTCTCAGTTTATTCAATATTTTTCTAATACAAGCTTCTTTTCTGCCTTAAATCCCCTTATTTTCACATCATCTAAAACAAATAAAAGTAAGGCAGAATCAAAAATTTCATAAGACAACTTTTTTCTAAAGATGCTGATACCTTAAAAGATTTTAAAAAAGTTGTCTAGTTTATTTTTTGATTCTGCCTAATACTTTTTACAATTCCTTATACTCAAACCAATCAAAACTTGCATAAACTCCATCGCCTCTCAAATCCTGACATGTCATACCAATCATTGCTCCTGTAAAACCATTTCCATTTACATGTTCATCAGAAATAATTTTCATATCAAGAGTTTTTCCTATTTTAATATATTCATTATTATCTAAAGAATAATAAAAATCTAGTTTTTCTACATTTACAATTGCTCTAAGATAAACTAACTCTGTATTGCCAATAGATATGTAGTTAGATTCTTCTAATTCCATATTTTCACTTGTTGTCACATTAATACAAATGTCTAATTTTTCATCTCTACTAATTCTTAAATAATGATAATTATTATTATTATAATAACATGTAATACCTGCCATATGATGATGTGATAAAGGTTTAAATTCCATTTTAACACTACATTGATATTCTAACGCCTCTTGTCTTTTTGCCAATAAAGCCTGTTTATATTTTGATGATAAAGAATTACCACCTTTTATACTAAGCCATCCTTTACGTTTTGTTAAAGAAATTTGACAATCTTCAAAGGACTCTCTCAATGTCATAAAATACCATGGTAATTTAGCATCATTAAAATCTTCTTTTATGCTTTTTTTTACATAATTATATTTAATATTTTCGGATACTTCATAATAGTCCAATGCCAAATTTCCACCTTTTTCAAGCCTATACCACCCATCATCATCCCATATAATATTTTGTATTGCAGTTTCTCTACCTAAAATACTATAGTGCTTAACAGATCTTGCACACAAATGGCTCATATACCAATCTCCATTCGGTGTATCCACTAATTGTCCATGACCTGCTCTTTTTATTGGATAATCTGTATCTGGATTAGATTTTATTATTGGATTATTTGGTGCAACTTCATATTTACCAATAATACTTTTTGACCTAGCACAAGTCACACAATGTCCATAGGATGTACCGCCTTCTGCTACTGTTAAATAATAATATCCGTTTCTTTTCATTATATTTGGTCCTTCAGTAACCCCAAGTTCTGTACCTTTAAATATATTATAAATTGAACCAATTAATTTTCCATTCTTTTCATCAAATTCCTGTATCACTATACCACTAAATCTTGTTTTAGTTATTCTATGATCAATAGTCATATTAACAACCCATTTTCTATCATCATCATGAAACAATGATGGATCAAATCCTGAACAATTTAAAAATATTGGATTTGTCCAGTTTCTATCTATCTTATCTGAACTAATCATAAAATTATGTGTATCCTTATATCTTCCAGTAGCTGTATGTACAATTGTATATAACAAATAAAAATTCCCATTTGAATAAGTTAAGTTAGGTGCCCAAATACCACATGATGAATCAAGTCCTCTTAAATCTACTTTTTCAAGACTATCTAATGGTGCTGATACAAATTCCCAATTAACTAAATCTTTAGAATGATAAATAAATACTCCTGGAAACCATTCAAAAGTAGAAACTGCTAAATAATAATCACTTCCTACCCTTACTATTGAAGGATCAGGATTAAAACCTCTTAAAATCGGATTCATTATTTTCTTCATGTAAATTACCTCCTCATAAAATACTATCACATTCTCTCAAACAATAAACTCAGTAGAAGCATATAATTTTAAAATTTTTTCAAAAATTACCTATTTCTAAAGAAAATAATGACATTATCAATGAAAAGTTACTCTACTCTAACTAAATATTTCCTCAACACTCCTACTATATTCTTTATCGCCAATCATAACTAATACATCACTTCCTTCTAAAACTGTATTGCCATCTGGTACTACCCTTCTACCATTTCTTAAAACTAATAAAACTAAAAAATCACCAGGAAGACTAATATTTTTCAACTTTCTCCCAATAATCTTATCTGATATGATTTTCATTTCTACTACATCTATATTTTGTCTTTCATCAGGATTGTACAATACTTCAAAAGATTCTGCATATTTAATCAATCCAAATAATAGTATATTCATAGCTTTTAATGGTGTTACAGTTTTAATTCCTTTTTTTATTAGATCATTTGACTTTATAGGATCATTTATAACCGATACTATATTTTTTATATCTAAAAGTTTTGCCATACTACATGCTTGAATATTGCTATCACAATCATTATAAGCAGATACAAAAGTAGTAACTGAAATTTTTTGAAGTTCCTTAAACATATCAATTGATAAATGCTCCCAATAAATAAAATCTACTCCCATTTCTGAAAATCTTTTTAAAATTTTATCATCTGTATCTACTAATATTAATATATCTTCATTACCAATTTTTTTAGCAACTGATAATATTATTTCGTTATCACCTGCTATTACAATAGCTTCATCTAAAATTATTTTTTCAGGAAAAAGTTTTTGAAATACAAGAGGCGAACAAATGCATGTTATTACTGCAATTATTACAAAAGTAGAATACATTGATTCGTCAATAACATTTAAATCAAGT
>JBDMZA010000368.1:0-3315 GCA_039770155.1 Clostridiales bacterium | reverse complement strand
ATAAATTTAATTATCATAAATATGTGTTTATTTATAAAAGTTGGTATATAATATAAAATGATATTTCTTATAAAGTATTTATTATTTGAATAAGGCATAATCAAAAATTTCATAAGACAAGTTTTTTCTGAAAATATTGATGCTTTAATGGAGTTTTAAAAAAGTTGATTATTTTATTTTTGGATTCTACTTAATTTAAAAAGATGAGAGATTATTTTTTAGATTTTTTAAATAATTTTGGAACAATTTGATTTATAGTACTTAAAAAAGTTAACTTGCTCTAATATGGAAATATTAATTTGAGAACTTTAAGATTATTTTATTTGGGAAGGTGATATTTTGAAGAAATGTGAAATATTTGAGGGGATAAACTCATTACCTAGAATTGTTAAAGTAATGTTTGATGATTTAGATGTTCCAAGTATTGTTCCTCGTGTTAATAAAACTCAAGAAAAGGTATTAGTTTTAATTAAATACAATGAAAATAACAATATGGGTGAAATTAGCAAACTAATTGGAATAGAAAAGGGATCATTTACTACTCTAACAGATAATTTAATTAAAAAAGGACTGATAAAAAGAAAAAGATCTGATAAAGACAGAAGGAAAATAAGTTTAGTATTAACAGAAAAAGGTAATGAAGTAAGCAACAAAATTATTGAAGTAATGGAAGAACATTTAGACAGAAAATTAAGTATGTTTTCTGATGTCAGAAAAAAAGATTTTTTTAATGCATTACAAACTTTAAGTGAATGTGCATTAATAGTCGAACGAAATATTCATTAGAATGATTTCAAATACTTAGGGTTTTGGGTTTTATTTTTTTTTATTGAATTTGTACTTTTAATTTAGGAACTGGGAATTTATTTAGTTTAATTTATTCTATATGTCACTATAAACAATTTCTTGACAAGATAAACTGATGTTAGTATAATGATTTTTGTTGGCTTTTAAAGAGGTGATAAAAGTGAAATTTAAAGTTAGTGATATAATTAAGGCTGATGGTTCCTTTAAAGATATTAAAACTGAGTTGAAAAATATTGATATTCAGAGTAAAGAAATTGAGATAATTGATGGAGGATTTTTTAAAGGAATTATTAAAAATATAAAAGGTAGTTTGAGCTTAAGAGGTAGTTTATGCTTGAGCTATAAAACAAATTGTTACAGATGCCTAAAAAAAACAGAAAGAAGTTTGAAAATTGTAATAGATGAGTTGTTTAGTATAGTGAAAGATAAAGATGAAATATACTATCATATTACAGATAATTATATAGATATAGATAAAGCTTTGACAGATAATATAATTTTGAATCTTCCTATGAAAGATTATTGTAGAGAGGATTGCAAAGGTTTATGTTCAAAATGTGGAGCTATTGTCAATGAGACTGTGTGTGAGTGTGGGAATGAGGAGTATATAAATCCACAATTTGAAATTTTAAATAAGTATAAAGATACATAAATAATTTAATTTAGAGATAACTTAAAAAATAATATATCATTCTTCTTATATGATAATTACTAAAAATGTGTAATTACTTAGGAATGACAAATTATTTTTTTGGATATTCATTAGTTTTTTAATAGAAAATTTATTTAGGTGTCCTTAATTATAGGAGGTGTAAATATGGCAGTACCTAAACGAAGGCAATCAAAACAACGATCTAGAACTAGGAGAGCTAATTGGAAGCTCACAGAACCTAATCTTGTTAGATGTAAGCAGTGTCATGAATTAAAATTGCAGCATAAAGTTTGTAAAGAATGTGGGTATTATGCAGGAAAAGAAGTTTTGAAACTAAATTCAAAGTAGATAAAAGAAAAAAGCGGCAATTTGGATTGTTGCTTTTTTTTCTTTTAGTTTTTTTAGGAGAGAAATTGTGAAGAATAAAAAAATTATAAAAAATGTTATAGAGGATAGTATAGCTAATGAGGTAGGAATAGAAAAAGGTGACGAATTTTTAAAAATAAATGATAATGATTTTATAGATATATTTGACTATAAATATTTAATTATAGATACTTTTGTTTTATTAACAATAAAAAAGGCTAATGGTGAGATTTGGGAAATTGAAATAGAAAAAGATGAGTATGAAGATATTGGAATTGAATTTTGTAATGATTTAATAGATGGAGAAAAATTTTGTAAAAATAATTGTATTTTTTGTTTTATCGATCAATTACCAAAAAACATGAGAAAAACTTTATACTTTAAAGATGATGATTCACGGCTATCTTTTTTAACTGGTAATTATGTAACATTAACTAATATACATGATACTGAACTTAAAAGATTAGTTAAATATAAATTTTCACCTATAAATATTTCTGTTCATACAACAAATCCAAAATTGAGAGTAAAAATGTTAAAAAATCCTAAAGCTGAAAATATTATAGAATCAATAAAGTATTTAACAGAAAACAATATAAAAGTTAACTGTCAGATTGTTCTATGTAAAAATATAAATGATGGTGAAGAGATGAAAAAAACAATAGAAGATTTAGCTTCTTTTTATGATAATATGCAAAGTATTTCTATTGTTCCTGTAGGATTAACAAAATATCGAGATAATTTGCACAAATTAGAATCTTTTGATAAAGAATCATCAAAAGATGTTATAAGAGAAGTTGAATTAATACAAAATCTATTTCTTATAGAATATGGTTCAAGAATTGTCTATTTAGCTGATGAATTTTATTTAAATGCCAGAGTTGAATTTCCAAATTATGGTGCTTACGAAGATTTTCCTCAAATAGAAAATGGAGTTGGTTTATATACAAAATTTGAACATGATTTTTTAGAATATTTGGATGGTTTAGAAATAAAAAAAATAAATTTATGTAAAATAAGTTTAATAACAGGAAAATTAATTTACAGTAAATTAAGAAACCTTTTAGATAAGTTAGAAAAATATTTTATAGGATTGAAATTATATTTATATCCCATAGAAAATAATTTTTTTGGCAAAAATGTGACTGTTACAGGATTAATTACAGGAAGGGATATTATAGATCAACTAAAAGATGAAAACTTAGATGATATTTTATTAATATGTAAAAGCATGCTTAAATCAGATGAAGACATATTTTTAGATGATTATAAATTGACAGATATTGAAAGAGCATTAAATGTAAAAATTCTTCCAGTTGATAATGATGCAAAAGATTTAATAAATGTTATAATTAATATTGTTCAAAAATACTAACTTAGAGTATATAATGTTATAGGCATAATCAAAAATTTCATAAGACAATTTTTTTCTGAAAATATCGATGGTTTAACGAATTTTCAAAAAAAGTTGACTAGTTTATTTTTTGATT
>JBDMZA010000367.1:0-3619 GCA_039770155.1 Clostridiales bacterium | reverse complement strand
GTATATATACTATTATTAGTAATAAAATAAATAATTTCATTTATATTTTAAACCTCTATATTCATAATTTTATAGGATAAATAATTAGATAAACCAAGTAGTATCAATGCTATAGTAGATGCTATGCGACCTATAATTGTACAATATAGTGGATCAAAATAATCTTTTGATGTAAGTGAAATAAAAATTATAAGTACAAATGGCATTATATTTAAAATTTTAATTTCTAATTTTCTGGATGAAATAGAAATGTTTATATCATTTATAATTTTTATTTTTTCACTTATTACTTTTGATGTTTCATTTATTGCTAATGCCATATTTCCACCAGTTTTTTTGCATGAAATAAATACACTCACAAAATTTTTAATGTCTTCTAAACCTGATCTTGTTGAAAAATCACGTAAAATATTTTCTATGCTTTCATTTATACATATTCTTCTCCTTATATATATAGACTCTCTTATAATAAATTCATCTTTGTTTTTATACTCTATGGACAAATCATCAGCTAAAGACATAAATGCTTTTTCTACTGATCTTCCTGCACTTATAGAAGCCGATAGAACATATAACATATCTCTAAACTGATTTTTTAACAATTCCTTTTGCTTTTTTATTAAATTTTTCTTTTGATACTTAATGAAAAAAATTGAGAATGGACATAATAACAGTGAAACATAAATATTTTTATAAAAAACATACCCTATAATAAATAATGAAACAGAAAATACAGTTAAATAAACTATATATTCCCTAAAACTCATTTTATAATAATTATAATCTATCCCAAATCACTCACCACTTAATATTTGATTTAATATTTTCTTCAAATTTTTATTTGATGTTATACTATCTGTATTGTTCCATTTTGCTATATTTTGATTATATAGAATTTTCTTGTCAACTGATTTTTTTAGTATTAATGTTTCGTCTATAATTTTATCAGTTTCTTTTACTTTGTTTAAAACAAACTTTGTATTTTTTAGTATATCAATACCTAATTTTGAATTAATCAATTTAATGCTTTTTTCAAATGATCTCATCTTTATTTTAGAAATATTATTTGACAATAGCACACATATTGAAAAATCGCACTTATTAATAAGATTTAAATCTCTTGTTAAACCAGAACTGTCAATATCAATTACTATGTAATCATATTTACCTCCTATTTTTATATAATTTATTAAGTCATTTAAATTTTGAAATCTATTTTCAAGATAATTTTCATCTGGCAAAAAGTAATGAACATTAAAATTATCATCTATACACCTTGTGAGTTTAAAATCTTTTATTTTATCCAAATTTTTCTTAGTATTGTTCTCTGCAACGGTATCTACTCTGCCTCTAAAAAAGTTTAATGAAGAATTAAAATTTTCCATATTCAAATAAAAAACCTGTTTCTTATCTTCTGATGCAATAATACTAAGCCCCACAGCAATTGTAGTCTTTCCTGAGCCTCCATTAACAGAATAAACACCAATAATTTTTGTTGTATCTTTACTAATTTCATCATCCTTATTACTTTTAACAATTTTATCAAAATTAGTTTCTTCTTTAATTGAATGATTTTCATCATTAATAAAACTATTTTGTGTTACTTCATTAATCTTAGGCAATTTAATTTTTTCAGATACTCTATTAGTCTCATGAGATTTATTAGTTTCAGGTATTTTGTTTATTTTTGGTGTTTTTAAAAATTTTTCTACTTCTACTTCCAGTTCATTTTTTTTTGTACTACTTAATGTATTATAAATTCTATTTACACTTTTAATTAATTCATCAATGTTTTGATATTTATTTATTTTAAATACATTACCTTTAACAGGTTTGTTTTCTTTTTGTAATACAATTATACAATCTATTTTGTAATCCATCTTTAATTCTAAAAACATATCTAAGTCTATTAATAAAATATCTATTTCTTTATCGCTTTGCAAATAGTTTTCTAATTCACTTAAATTATATAAAATTTTAACTTTAAACCTTATAAAATAGTTAACACTAACATAGTTTCCTAAATTTTCTATATATAAATTATCATAATCTGCCAAAACTATACTGAGACTCGTCATTTTAAACTCTCCTCTAAAATATAAATAAATTTATTGTTGTCAAATTTAAAAATATCAAATTAATTATATAACTTTTTTTGATAAATATCAATTCATTTTTGTGTAACTATTCTTTTTGTCATTTTTAATGATACGATGCTTCATAAGGTTTTTTTAGAAAATTTTAATTATATAATATATTCTGACATCCCTAAATAAAAACTAAAATTACTATCACATTTTTAAAATTTGAAAACCACTAATATTAAATTGCATTGGCAAGCAATATAAGGAAATATACTGGTACGCCACTCAAATGATTCATTATTTAAAATGTAGATTTATTTTTTGGATATCCCTTAAGGCAGAATCAAAAAATAAACTAGTCAATTTTTGATTACGCCTAATACAATTTAATTTTATCCTATTATTTTTTTCATATCAATAAATATTTCCTAAATTCAATCATTTTTTATTATTTTTATATCCTCTATTTTCTATTCCTAAATAAAACTTTTTATTATATAATTTATCTAATAAAACACCTTAGGGAGGTTTAAAATGTCAAAATTTTGTGTTAATTGCGGAAGACCATTAAAAGACAATCAAGCATGTAATTGCTCTTTAACTAAAATAAATTACGAAGATGAGTTTAAAGAAGATTCTATGGTTAACATCGATGAAGATAACCCATATTACACAACCAAATACTCAAACAAAAAATATAACGCTCTTACCAAACTTGGCTTTTTTGTTAAAATGTTTAATGTTGCTGTTAAATATTTAAAAAACCCTTTAGAAACAATTTCAGAATATAGTTATAGTAAAAGTTTATCAACTCCAATTTTTTTCTTTACATTTCATGCATTAATAACAAGTTTATTTACAACTCTCAGTCTCTACAACATTCTTACCTATAATTTAGATAAACTATTTTTAGCAACAAGAAAGGAAGTAGCTACTACAACATATGACCATGTCAAACTTTCATTAAGTAATTATACACATACTTTTTTTTACACTATAGTAATATTTATTATACAAACAATAAGTATTTATTTTCTAATTAAAATATTTGTAAAGAAAAAAGAACAATTTAATTATCTTTTTACAGCAATAAGCTTAAATTCAATTCCAATAATTATAGGTACAACAATCTGTTTTTTCTTATTTAATACCTCAAATATATATTTACAATTTATTGGAATATTTTTAATATTTTTTAGTGTTATTTTGGCTTCAATACTAAGTTTTAATGTTTTAAAGGACAATCTTAAAATAAGTCCTGATTTTTCATTATATTTCATTACATTTTTAGTAAGTATTTATTATTTTTCACTATTAACTTTAGCTTTAAAACTATTTTAGGAAGCTCAAAAAAAATAAATCCGATAAATAAGATTTCTTCATACTTTATTTATCGGATTTATATCATATCAAAGTAAATAACTCCAAACAACTTCATTCTATTACTTAGGGATATCCAAAAAATAAACTCAAATTCTCGAGTATGAATTCGCATGATTTAAGCGAACTTCAGACGAAAAGAATTTGGTATTATT
>JBDMZA010000366.1:0-13030 GCA_039770155.1 Clostridiales bacterium | reverse complement strand
ATTCAAATATTCAAGTCCATATAAAACTAAGTAATGACCTTGAGAAGTAAAATGACCACTTCCTGTAGAAGTTATACACATATATTTACCAGTTTTTAATATGTCAATAACATCCTGTTTTGAGTTTTTCAATAACATATTTAAATTATATTCCTTTGCCATTTTCCCAAAATAGTCTAAACTAGTACCATTATTTGGTGTTCTACTATTAAATTTAATAGCCTTCTCTGAAGCACCATCAGGCAATAAATTCATTCCAAATGATGAAATCACCATTGCCATGGAAGTAGGTCCACACCCTGATGTTGCAATGGTTTGCTTTGAATTATTCGTAATTGAATACATTTTGTTTCCCCATCTTTGATCTCCTTGGTTAAAATAGACGATTTTTCCTTGAAAACTATATTTTCCATTATCTTTATTTTGACTTACAATTTTTCCATTACTAGTTCCTGTTAATATTATATTTTGACTTATAAATATATTTGTATCTATTAAATTATTTACACTCATAATTTTATCAATACTTATACCATATTTATTGGAAATATCCCACAAAGTATCTCCTTTTTTTACTACATAATAGTCAGGGTTATTATTTATGGTAGTAGGGTTTGCATTTGTTTTAGTATTAGTATTAGTATCAATAATCAATAAATAATCACCTTTATTAATGACATCTCCATCTAAGTTGTTTATTTTTTTCAGGTCATCAATTTCTATATTAAATTTATTCGAAATTTTCCATAAAGAATCACCTTCAACAACTTTGTAACTATTTTTAGTATCAACTGGCATAGACTTTGATGTTTTGTTTCCATTATTTATGGTTATTGTATTTGTTGCACCATTCCATTTAATATTATACCCAAGATTTTCAGCTAAAAATCTTATAGGAACCATTGTTGTATTATCATATAAAAATGGTGCTTCCTCAATTGAAACCTCTTCTCCATTTACCAATCCAATTTTCTTATCTATCCAAAGATAAATTATATCTGATTCAAAATCTATTAAAATTTTATTTTCTTTAGAATTCCATGTTACTTTTCCTCCAAAGGCTTCTCCGATTGATCTAATAGGTACTAAAGTAATTCCATCTCTTATAATAGGTGCTGTATTTAAAACAATTTCATTTTGATCAATAGTAATTTTTCTACTACCAATTTTCATAATAATTTCCTTATTTACTATGGAATCTAAGGCATAATTATAACTACCTATACTCAAATTTAAAAAAGTTATAATAGATATTGTAATAATTTTTTTTATTAACAATACAATCACCACCAATATAATTTTTTCATTAGGCAGAATCCAAAAATAAACTAGTCAACTTTTTTTGAAAATTCGTTAAACCATCGATATTTTCAGAAAAAAATTGTCTTATGAAATTTTTGATTCTGTCTTAGGAGAACCTAAAAACTAATACCAAATTCTTTTCGTCTGAAGTTCACTTAAATCGTGTGAATTCATACTCGAGAATTAGAGTTTATTTTTTGGATATCCCTTACTTGAATTTATAAGATATAATTGTGTCTAAATTTTGATTAATTTTAGAATTGAGGTAATTTAATAATTTGTCCAACTTTTATATAATCAGATTTTAAATTATTGTATTTTTTAATATCATCAACTGTTATACCATATTTATTTGATATATTCCAAAGAGAATCACCTTTAGTAACTCTATACTCATTAATATTTTTCAAATCAAATATAATACTTTTTGTCTTATCAATCCAATAAATATTATAATCTATACTTTCTCCAAATTCTCTTATAGGAATATAGATTTTTCCTTTAATATTAACTGGTTTGTTTCTTATAGTAATTTTATTACCATTTTTTATTAAATAATTTCTATCTGACCAAAAATATAATATATCACTCCCTACTCTAATTAATATTTTATTTCCCTTATACCATTTTATGTTGCCATTAAATATGTTGACTATTGTTCTAGAATATATATATGAAGAATCATTAATAATTATAGTTTCTTCATTTTTACCAAATACTTTATTATTAAGAAATACTTTATTTTCTAAATAATTAAACTCTATTTTATAGATATCATTAGTTACATTTGCTATTGAATTAATTGGAGATGCTAAAACTAAAACAGCTAAAAACAATGTTGTTATAACTATTTTAAACATTATTTCTCCTCCTTATAAAATATTAGGATAAACTAGAAAATAATCATCCCATTCTCTTCACTAAAAATTACTAAGATATAGTCAAAAATTACTAAGACATAGTCAAAAATTTCATAAGACAATTTTTTTCTGAAAATATAGATGGTTTAACGAATTTAAAATCTGAGAATCACTAAAATCATGTGCTTCATTATTTTAAAATGTAGATTTATTTTTGGATATTCCTTAGATATATAAGAATTGATTAAGTTTAAACTTTATTACCATTTTTAACTTATATAATTATTTTACACTATATATTATTATTTTCAAAGTATTTATTTTACATTTAGCAATATTTTTAATGTTTTTTTATTTTTTCTAATGCTTTTAAGACTAGTATATATTTCTTACATTCTTATAAACATACAAATATATATTTTTACTAATTGTTTTTATAACTCATACTATGTTATAATATACTAATAAAATCAGTAAATTTTAAATTGTCATTATAAAAAGATTGGGTGTCGTAATATGAGGAATACTCCAAAAAAAATCAAATATATAGAAGAAATCAAAGAAATACTAGATAAGTTTACTTTATTTAACATTGATTCAATATCAAGTAATGAAATTGTTAGATTCATTAAGTCTATACACAGATCATTTAATAATAATTCTAAGCTTCCTCATATATCAAATTATATTGGTGTTCCTGATTTAAAGGATCCAATATTGCAAGATGGATGGATTGATATAAATGGAAATTGGTATTCTTGTGAAAGTGGCGCACATGAAATAAAAGCACAAATGATTATTTGTTTTAATAATAATTTAACAAATAATTATTTAGATACACATGAAATAAATAATAATATTTATTCCCTAATATTTATGGATAGAAAACCTGTTCCATCAGATTATTTAATTTCGAAAGGTTGGTTGAAAATACAAAATATATATAAACCATCTGTAGTATATGCTTTGGGTAAAAAATTATCAAAAAATCAAATAAATACAATATATAAAGCAGTTGAAGTTTTCGATCTAAATAGCGATCCTCTAGAACACAGTCAAATAATTGACTATAACGATAACAAAAGTTTGAATGCATAACTTTTATTAAAAAAACATCATCAAAATTAATGAAATCACCCTTGCAGAACATATGTTTCATCACTATCCGTCTTGAATTTAATAATAAAATAATTTCTTCCAATAATATTTATTCACCTCATATCAAAACAAATAATTTCAAACTTTTCAATTTTTAGATTCTTTGTGTACAATCAGAAAATTCATTTAAATATTAATTCATGCCAAATATTATATATATTTTTTATAATTGTGTCGATAATAAATATGAACTACAATTTAGATTAACAAAAAATAATATCTGCTTTGTATATTTGAAACAAATCCATATTCTCGATAATGAACTCGTGTATTTTAAGCGAATTTCAGGCGAAAATAATTGGATATTATTATTCAGTTTATCCTTAGGAGATGTTGATTTATTTTTTGATAATTCTTAATATCTGATAAATTTGGAGTTGATTAACTTGTCTAACCAATTAAATAAAGAACCAATGCTAGATACTTATGTTTTTGAATCCAATCAATTACTTGAACAGCTAGAGCAACTATTAATAGCCTGTGAAAAAACAAATTCACTAGATGAAGCAATAGATGAAATCTTCAGAATAATGCATACAATAAAAGGTTCATCTTCAATGATGTTATTTAATAATATTTCTGAAATAGCGCATTCTATTGAAGATTTATTTTACATTTTAAGAGACAATAAAGATATAAAAGTTAATACAACAGAAGTAATTAATCTGGTTTTGGAAGCTTTAGATTTTATAAAATTAGAAATTTCAAAAGTTGAACAACTTGTAGAACCTGATGGTAGTAATAAGAAACTATCAGAAAAAATAAGAGGGTTAATAAAAGATTTAAAACCAAAAAAAGCCACTGAAAAAGATAACTCAAAGGATAGTAAATATTATGTTGTATCTCAACTAAAAGATGATAAAATAGTGGGAAAAAATTATTTTGAAGTTTGTATTAAATTTATGCCTGATAGTTTAATGGAAAATATAAGATCATTTCAAATGTTACACTCAATTAAAGAAAAGGTAAATATAATTTCATATGATCCAAACGATCTTTTTAATAATTCTGATTCATGTGAAATAATACAAGATAAAGGCTTTAGAATTAAAATAAACAGTAACTTAAATGAAAGTGATATTGAAAAATTATTAGAAAAAGAAGCTTTCGTAGAAAACATAACTATAGAAAAAATAGAAGAATCTAATAAAAATGCTACAATTGATTTAGGTATGGATACTAGTGAAGTAAACAATAAAGATCTAATAACAAATCCAAGTCCTATAAATGCTTCCTCAATTAAAACTAATAAGGTACCTAAACAAAATTTTATAAGTGTAAGTGTTAAAAGATTAGATATATTAATGGATCTTGTTGGTGAAATGGTTATAACAGAAGCAATGGTAATAAATAATCCAGATTTAGAAAATCTAGAATTAGAGAATTTTAGTAAAGCATCTAGACAATTAAAAAAAATAACAAATGAACTTCAAGACATTGTAATGTCAATTAGAATGGTTCCCCTTTCAATGACTTTACAAAAAATGAATAGAATTGTTAGAGACATGAGTTTCAAATTAAATAAACAAGTCAAATTAGAAATAATAGGTGAAGAAACTGAAGTTGATAAAAACATAATAGAACAAATTTCTGACCCATTAATGCATTTAATACGAAATGCCATTGATCACGGGATTGAAACAGTTGAAAAGCGAACTGAATTAGAGAAATCTGAAAATGCCACCATAACATTAGAAGCATTAAATTCAGGCGGAGATGTCTATATAATAGTAAAAGATGATGGTATTGGTCTAAATAAAGATAAAATTTTAGAAAGAGCCAAAAAAAATAATTTAGTAAAAAAACCTGTAAATGAATTAACCGATAAAGAAATATATTCTTTCATTTTACTTCCTGGTTTTTCTACAAAAGAAAATGTTACCGAATTCTCTGGTAGAGGTGTCGGAATGGATGTAGTTAAAAAAAACATAGAAAAAATTGGTGGTACAATAAGTATTGACAGTAAAGAACTACAAGGTACTTCTATTACAATTAAAATTCCTCTTACATTAGCTATTATAGATGGAATGGGTATAAAGGTAGTTAACTCAATATACACTGTGCCAACAGTTTCAATAAAAGAATCATTTAAAATAAAGAAAACTGACTTAATAACAGATCCAAATAATAATGAAATGATAGTATTAAGAGGTAACTGTTTTAAAATAATAAGATTACATAAATTATTTGGAATATCTACAAATATTCAAGATATTCAAGATGGTATACTTATGATAATTGAAGATAATGGCAGATCAATGTGTATATTTTCTGATGAATTAATCGGTGAACAACAAGTTGTTGTAAAACCGTTGCCCAACTATATAAAAAAATCTAACGGAATTTCAGGTTGTACAATTTTAGGTGTTGGAAATATTAGTCTTATACTTGATATACCAAATATATGTGATATTAGTAGCTATAATTAGGCAGAATAAAAAAATAAACTAGTCAACTTTTTTTAAAAATTCGTTAAACCATCGATATTTTCAGAAAAAAATTGTCTTATGAAATTTTTGATTATGCCTTAAATATAAAATATAAAAATATGCTTATTAAGGAGTTTTTAAATGAATACTAAAAAAATAAATGAATTTATTGACACTTCAAAAGATGTTATATACAGCTCAACAAATTATAAAGTTATTAAACACAAAATAATAGAAAAAAATGCAACCTATATATGTAGTGATGTAGCAATAGTATTTGGAATAAGTGGTAACATCAAAGGACAAGTAATTTTTACTATGTCAGAAAGTGCAGCAATCAAAATTGCAGCAAGAATTTTTGAAGAAATTGAAATAGTAGAGTTTGATGAAATTGCCAGATGCTCCATTTCTGAATTTGGTAATATTCTTCTTGCAAGAGCAATTCAAGTTTTTTCAGATAAAGAATCATATATAGATATCTCTCCTCCTGCCCTTGCAACAGGAACAAATTTAGTAATGCACATAGATAAAATGTCAGTTATAGGAATATCAATTACATTAGATGATAGCATTCCATTTGATATTAATATATCCATATGCGAAAAAAATTCTTAAAATATGATATTACTTTTTAGAGTTTCTTCAACAAATTTTAAAAAGAGTTATCATCATTAAAATAACTTAAAAGGTGATTTAAAATGCTTGAACTAACAAATACAGAATTTACTAAGCTAATAACTTTTATAAAATCCAACTATGGTATAAATTTAAGCCAAAAAAGAACCTTGGTAAATGGAAGATTAAGTACAACATTAACTGAAACAAACTTTAAAAACTTTTCTGAATACTTTGATTTTATATTAAATGATAAGTCAGGAAATTTAGTTAGAGATCTAATAAACAAATTAACTACTAACCACACTTTTTTTTTAAGAGAAACATCTCATTTTGAATATTACAAAAATACTATATTACCAATATTTTATAATAATATTCCAAACAATGATTTGAGGGTTTGGAGTGCTGGCTGTTCAACTGGTGAGGAACCATATACTCTATCTATGATAAATAATGATTTTTTTGCAAATGATAAATATAAATGGGATACTAAAATATTAGCAACAGATATTTCTACAAGAGTTCTAAATATAGCAAAATCAGCTACCTATGCCAAAGATCAAATAAATAACTTATACCCTAATTGGAAAATTAACTATTTTAAAAAGTTAGATTCTAATAATTATCAACTAGTTGATAAAATTAAAAATGACGTAATAATAAGACATTTTAATTTAAATATAAATACTTTTCCATTCAAAAAAAAATTTCATGTGATATTTTGTAGAAATGTAATGATATATTTTGATCAACCTACAAAATCTATACTAATCAATAAGTTTTATGATTTTTTAGAGCATGGTGGATACCTATTTATAGGACATTCAGAGTCAATAAAACATGATGAAACAAATTTTAGATATATAATGCCTGCAACATATATTAAAGATTAGACTAATAGGAGGAATAGAAAATGATTAAAAGAAAAAAAATAAAAGTCCTTATTGTTGATGATTCCATTCTATTTAGAGAATTTTTAAAAAGCAGGCTTTCAAAAGATAACAGTATAGAGATTGTAGGAACAGCTGAAAATCCATTTGATGCAAGAGACAAGATTCTAGCTTTAGAGCCAGATGTTATTACCTTAGATGTAGAACTCCCTAAAATGTCTGGAATTGAATTTTTAAAAAGATTAATACCTCAATATCCCATTCCTGTTATAGTTGCAAGTTCTGTAAGCGAAAATGTGTTCGATGCTTTAAAATATGGTGCTCTAGATTTTGTAACTAAACCTAACAACTTACAAATGATGTCTTCTTCAAGTTTTATAACTGAATTAATTGTAAAAATAAAAATAGCTTCTACTGCTTCTATTCCAACTATAGCAAAATCTAGTATTATTTCTAATAAAAGTACAAATGAATTAGATAGAATAATAAGAAATCCACAAAACCTTTTGATAGCAATAGGTGCCTCTACAGGAGGTACAGAGGCTTTAGCAGAGATTTTTAAAAATCTTCCTTCAAATATGCCTGGTATAGTCGTTGTTCAACATATGCCACCTGTTTTTACTAAAATGTTTGCTGAAAGATTAAACTCAATATGTCCATTAAATGTCAAAGAAGCACAAACTAATGATATTGTAAAACAAGGTACAGTTTTAATTGCTCCTGGTGATTATCATATGGCAATAAAAAAATCTGGTAGTGGATTTTCAGTTGAATGCTTTAAAGGTGATAAAGTCAATGGACATTGTCCATCTGTTGATATACTTTTTAATTCTGTTGCTAAGTATGTAAAAAAAAGAGCTATAGGATTAATTTTAACAGGTATGGGATATGATGGGGCTAAAGGACTTTTAAACATGAAAAAAGCAGGTGCAAGAACTATTGGACAAAATGAAAGATCCTGTATCGTCTACGGAATGCCAAAAGTTGCATATGATTTGGGCGGAGTAGAAAAACAAGTGAACTTAAATTTAATATCGAAAGAATTATATTCTCTAATAAATAATAAGTAAGGCTTAATCAAAAATTTCATAAGACAATTTTTTTCTGAAAATATCGATGGTTTAACGAATTTTCAAAAAAAGTTGACTGGTTTATTTTTTGATTCTGCCTAAGAGATATCTAGAAAATAAATTGTTCAACCTTTTACGATATTATTTTCTTCTAAAAGTATAAAAATAAGGTGCGAATATTATGAATTATGAATTAAATAAAGATTTTCTGGAAATTGCTCTTAACTCTATAGGTGATGGAGTTATGGTAACAAATACATCAAATATTATTACATATATGAATAATGCTGCTGAAAGTATAACAGGATATAAATTAGACAATTCAGTTAATTTACATGTTAGTTATGTCTTTTGCCTTGTTGATAAAACAACATCCAAACCTATTGAAAATCCTGTCTTAAAAACATTAGAAGAAAAAAAAACAATAGGCCTAAAAAAAAATTCTATCTTAATTCCAAAATCAGGTGAACCAAAATATTTATCAGCAAGCATTTCTCCTATGAAAAACAAAAAAAATGAAGTAGTTGGTGTTGTAACAGTTTTTAGAGATATTACTATAATAATGAACTCAGAAATAAAATTAAGTAATGAGCAAAAAAATCTAAGATCAATACTTAGTATGGCTCCAATAGGAATGATTGTATTAAATCAAGAAGGAACAATTATTAATGTAAATAATGCATTTTTAGATATTTTTCACAAACACAAAGAAAATGTTATAAATAAAAGTTTTTGTAATAGTATCTGCAAATTATATACAAATTCATTTAAAAACCCTTCTCAAAGTAGTACTTGCTTAAACAGTTCTGTTTGTAAATTTAATAATTCTATATTAAAATCCATTAGTTTAGAAATTCCTGTAAAAGAGATTGAAATAAAAAATATATTTCTCATAAATAGTGTTAAAAAACAATTATGGTTAAAAATAAGTTCAGTTCCAATAAAAGTAGAAAATCAAATAAATATTGTTGTTGTAATAGAAGATATAACTGATAGAAAAGAATCAGAATTAAATCTCTCAAAGTCAAGAAACTTTTATTTAAAATTATTTGAAGAATTTCCTATACTAATATGGAGAATGAACAAAGATGGAAAATATGATTTTTTCAATAAAAAATGGTATTCATTTACAGGAATTGATCAATCTAGAGCTCTTAGCAATGGATTTACTGATTCAATTCATAAAGATGATAAAAATAACTATTTAAATATATATAAAAACTCATTTTCGAAAAGACACCCTTTTGAAATACAATACAGATTAATTCATAATACTGGTGAATATAAATGGATAGTTGATATGGCATATCCATTTTATGATATTGATGGAATTTTTGCAGGCTATATAGGAAGCTGTTTTGATATAACAGAGCAAAAACAAACACTTCAAAATTTAGAGCAGGCTAAAGATATGGCTGAATATGCAAATCAAGCTAAAAGTGAATTTTTAGCCAATATGAGCCATGAAATAAGAACCCCTTTAAATGGTATAATAGGTATGATAGATTTAACTCTTCAAAGTAATTTAAATTCTGATCAAAAAGAAAATCTTCAAATATCCAAAACATGTGCTGATACACTTTTAAAAATTATAAATGATGTACTGGATTTTTCCAAAATTGAAGCAAAAAAACTTTTGGTTGAGAATATAAATTTTAACTTTAATGAAACTATAAAAAATCTTATGAAAAGTCATAAAATAAAAGCTGATGAAAAAAATATACAACTTAATTTAAACCTAAAAAATGATATACCTAAAGAATTAATAGGTGATCCAACAAGAATAACTCAAATTTTAAATAATCTCTTAAGTAATGCACTAAAATTTACTGAAAATGGTACAGTTAGTTTGATTATTGAAAAATCCAAATCAGATAAAAATAATATTTTTCTTAAATTTACAATTTCAGACACAGGTATAGGTATTTCAGCTAATGAAAAACACAAACTATTTAAAAGTTTTAGCCAACTTGATGGATCAATAGTAAGAAAATATGGTGGTACAGGTCTTGGTCTTGTTATATCAAAAAAATTGGTAGAAATTATGAATGGAGAAATTTGGTTTGATAGTATAAAAAACAAGGGAACTAATTTTTATTTTACTCTTAAAATGTCTTTACATACCAATGAGTCCATTAAAGAAATCACTTCAATATCTATTGATAATACAAGCGTTAATCTACCTGAAAATAAATCAAATTTTTTAATTGTTGAAGATGATATAATGAATCAAAAAGTTCTAACTCAAATGTTGAATCTTCGAAATTATAATATCCACATTGCAAATAATGGTATTGAAGCTGTAGATAAATTTTCTAAAAACAACTATCACTTAATATTAATGGATATAAAAATGCCATTTATGGATGGTTTTGAGGCAACTAAATTAATTAGAAGCTTTGAAAAAACAAATAACAAACCTCAAACTCCTATAATTGCAATAACTGCTAATGCAATAGAACATGAACGTCAAAAGTCTTTTGAAATAGGTATTAATGAATTTATTTCAAAGCCAATCAGTTTAAATATCTTATATGAAACAATAGATTCTATTATGTCCAATAATAAATCAAATCAATTTTTAGAATTATCCGAGGAAAAGAAAACTCAAAAAGACTTTGACTATAAGAATCTTACTTCTGTTGAAGATGCTTTAAAAAAAATAAAATTTTTATTAGATCATAAAAAATTTTATGAGATAGAAAAATTATCATTAGATATAAAAAACGAATTGTCTAAAACTAATGATATTTCAATAAAAAGAATTGCTTTTAAATTAACCATGGCTTGTAGAAAAAATAATGGTGAAAAAATAGTCGAATTTGTAAACTTAATAAATCAAGCTTTAAAAAAATATATGTTAATTAAGTAATACTATTTTTTAAAATTTCCTAATATTTAAAAAGAGAGGATTTGGTAAAATGAAAATACTAATAGCAGAAGATGATCATGCAAGTAGAAAACTTATATATAAGTTTATGTCTGGATTTGGTGAATGTGATATAACCGTTGATGGTTCAGAAGCGATAGAAGCTTTTATTTTAGCCTCTGAAGAAAAAACACCTTATGACTTAATATGTTTAGATATTATGATGCCTAAAATAGACGGCATTAAAGTACTTCAATCGATAAGAAACTTTGAAAAAGAATCTGGAATTAATAATCCTACAAAAATAATTTTAACAACTGCTCTAAATGATAGTAATTTTGTTCATGGAGCTTTTGAAGGCGGTTGTGATGCTTATGCAGCAAAACCACTCAATACAACTAAACTAAAAGAAGTATTAAAAAAACTTAAATTGATTGAGTAGCGTATTTCAAATAGAAACACGCTACATTTACAACCTTAAATAAGTTTAACACCCTTACCTTCCATTGAATCATTCATATTTTTAATAGCACACATTTTTCCGCACATAGTACATGTTTGAGCATCTTCAGGGATGGAATCTTCCCTGTATTTGCTGGCCTTTTCGGGATCAATCGATAATCTTATCATTTCTTCCCAATTCAAGTTTTTCCTAGCCTCACTCATTTTATAATCCCAATCTTTTGCTCCTTTAATTCCTATTGCTATATCAGCCGCATGAGCTGCTATTCTAGAAGCAATAATACCTTCTTTCATATCATCAATATTAGGTAGTCTCAAATGCTCAGCTGGTGTTACATAACATAAGAAATCAGCTCCATTAGCTGCTGCTATAGCTCCACCAATAGCACTTGTTATATGATCATAACCTGGAGCTATATCTGTTACCAGAGGACCTAAAACATAAAAAGGAGCTCCATAACATAATTTTTTCTCTATTGTCATATTTGCAACAATTTCATTTAAGGACATATGTCCTGGACCTTCAACCATTACTTGTACATCTTTTTCCCATGCTCTTTTTGTCAATTCACCAAGTACTATAAGTTCTTGAATTTGTGAAGAGTCAGTAGCATCATTTATACTTCCAGGTCTCATTCCATCACCTAAGCTTATAGTCACATCATATTCTCTAAAAATTTCTAAAATTTCATCATAATATTCATAAAAAGGATTTTCATTACCTGTAAGTTCCATCCAAGAAAATAATAATGCTCCTCCTCTTGATACTATATTAGTTAATCTTTTATTGTTTTTAAATCGTTTTACAGTTTCTCTATTAACACCTGCATGTATAGTCATAAAATCAACACCATCTTTGGCATGCTCTAGAACTACTTTTAAAAACTCTTCTGAGGTTATTTCAGACAAATCCTTATCATAAAAACCTACAGCATCATAAACTGGAACTGTTCCAACCATTGCTTTTGAGTAATCAATAAGTTTTTTCCTAAATTCTTTTGTTTTACCAAATGAACTCAAATCCATAATCGCCTCTGCCTTTAATTCTATTGCCTTTTTTACTTTATCCATTTCTAAATCAATATCACAACAATCCTTTGATATACCCAAATTAACATTTATCTTTGTTCTTAATCCTTGACCTATACCCTCTGGACAAAGAGATTTATGATTTATATTTGCAGGTATAATTACTTTACCTTGTTTAACAAGATCAACTAATAAATTTAAATCTATACTTTCTTTTTCTGATACTATCTTCATTAATTCAGTAACAATCCCCTTTTTAGCTGCTTCCATTTGTGTTTTATAATTCATCCAAACTCCCCCTTTTAATTTAGGCATAGTCAAAAAATAAACTAGTCAACTTTTT
>JBDMZA010000365.1:0-6953 GCA_039770155.1 Clostridiales bacterium | reverse complement strand
TAGTAAATTCTAAGACAAAATATAAAAATGAATCAACTGAAATTGCATTTGAGTTAGCTGAATTAATATCTGTAAGTGGTTATAAAAAAAGTAGTTTAGTACCTGTTTTTGATATTAAAAAAGAAGATAAAAGTAATCTTGATCCCCTATTTAGGAAAACTTTAGATACAATTGATAATTCTAAAGGAAATGCTATTTGGTGGGATGTGTATTTTGGAGATGAAATTAATGAGTACAATAAAATATTAGAAAAACTGATAAAGAATGAAATTAATTCTGAAGAATTTGTTAATAGATTAAAAGATAAAAAAAGTATTGAATCAAAGTAAATATATTTGAATATACATAAGGCATAATAAAAAATCTCATAAGACAATTTTTTTTCTGAAAATATCGATGGTTTAACGAATTTTCAAAAAAAGTTGACTAGTTTATTTTTTGATTCTGCCTAAATTGTTTAAATTCTATAATAGATGGTTGTAAAATAATTTTTGGTTTATAAATCAGTGAGGAGAGTGATTATGTTAAAAAAAACAATATTAATTCTATACCTGGTTCTTATTTTTTTTCAGTTTCAAGGATGTAGTAATAAAGGTACACCTGAAAATGATTTTAAGGAGTATGTTAAAAGTTGGACAAAACATGATTTTAAAGGTATGTATGAATTTCTTGATGAGGAAAGCAAGAAAAAGTACACAGAAGAAAAATTCATTGAAAGATATAATAATATATATAGTGGAATGGATGTTGGTGATATTACTATAAAGCCATCCAAAGAAAGTGAGTATAAGAATGAGGCAGATTATACAATTATTCCATTTGAAGCAAATCTTCAAACAAAAGCAGGAGATATTAAATTTGAGTATGAAGCAAAGTTTAAAAAAGAGGATACAAAAGATGGAAAAGAAGTTTGGAGGTTAAGTTGGAATTCTAAAATGATTCATTCAGATTTAGAAGAAGGTTATAAAGTAAGAGTTAATGATTATAAAGCTTATAGAGGTGCAATATATGATAGAAACGACAAACCATTAGCTATTAGTGATCAAAATGGCAATAGAGAATATCCAAATGGTATAACATCAGGTCACTTGACAGGATATGTGAAAAAAGTAACAGCTGAGGATTTGGAGAAAAACAAGGGCAAAGGTTATAAAGCTGAGGATTTTATAGGTGTTTCAGGATTAGAAGCACAATTTGAAGATAAGTTGAGACCTAAAAACGGATCGATAATATATATTGTAGATGATAGTGATCAAACTAAAAAAGTATTGGCAGAAAAAGAAACTAAAGATGGGGATAATATAAAACTTACTATAGATTTAGACGTACAAAATGCATTATATAATCAATTGGTTAATGAAACCGGGACAGCTGTAGTTATGAATCCTATTGATGGGGAAGTACTTGGGCTTGTTAGTACTCCTTCATATAATCCTCAAGAGTTTGTTGAAGGTATGAGTACTGAAAAATGGAATGAACTCAATAATAATCCTAATAAACCTTTTACAAATAGATTTACGGGTGCTTATCCTCCAGGTTCTTCATTTAAACCGTTAGTAGGTATTATTGGTCTTGATACAAATAAACTTGATCCTTATCAAGATAAACAAATAAGTGGATTAAATTGGGCAAAATCTGGTTGGGGAAAACATTATATAACTAGAGTTAGTGATTATGGAAGTCCTTCAGATCTTAGAAATGCACTTATATACTCTGATAATATATATTTTGCACAAGTTTTATTAGATGTGGGAACAGATTTATTTTTAAAGGAAAGTAAAAAACTTGGTATTGGAGAAGATATGCCTTTTGACATGGCTACGAGGGATTCACAAGTTGCAAATGATGGTATTAAAAGTGAAGCACAACTTGGAGATTCAGGTTATGGTCAGGCAGAAGTTTTAATGAATCCAATTCATTTAGTTGCAACATATACGCTTATGCTAAATGATGGTAATATAGTTAAACCAAAACTTATATTAAAAAAGGATGATAAACCAGAATTTTGGAAGAAAAATGTTTGTTCAAAAGAGAATGCTGATTTGGTAAAAGAGTTTTTGGGTGAAGTTGTAAGTAATCCAAATGGATCAGGTCATGGCGCGAATTTGCCAAATGTATCATTAGCAGGTAAAACTGGTACAGCTGAAATAAAATCTTCTAAAACTGATACATCTGGACAAGAAACCGGATGGTTTGTAGCTTTTGACAAAGATGAATCAAGATTAGCAGTTGGAATGATGATTGAAAATGTAAAGAATAAGGGTGGAAGTCATTATGTTGTACCAAAAGTAAGATCTATATTTGAAAAATTTATAAATTATAAAAAACAATAAAATTCATAGCAACTTGATAGAGACATCAAAAAAATAAATCTACATTTTAAAAATGTCATAAGACAACTTTTTTCTAAAAATACCAATGTTATAACGGATTTTTTTAAAAAGTTGTCTAGTTTATTTTTTCTAGGATTTTTAATTTTTACAAGTTTTAATGTATTTATCAATTGCCACAGCTGATTTTTTACCTGCACCCATAGCAAGAATAACAGTTGCAGCACCAGTTACAGCATCGCCACCTGCAAAAACACCTTCTTTACTTGTTAAACCTGAATCCTCATAGACAGTAATCCCACCCCAAGCTTCTGTTTTAAGATCTTTAGTAGTCGAAGTTACGAGTTTATTAGGATTTTGACCGATTGCAGATACTATAGTATCAATGTCAATAATATATTCAGAATTTTCTATTGCAATGGGTCGTCTTCTTCCACTTGAATCAGGTTCGCCTAATTTCATTTTAATATTTTCTATACCACTAACTGAACCTTTATCTGACCCAATTATTCTAACAGGAGATATTAGGTATTTAAATTCTATTCCTTCCTCTTTTGCATGTTCTATTTCCTCTGCTCTTGCAGGCATTTCTTTTTCAGTTCTTCTATAAAGTATATATACTTTATCTGCTCCTAATCTTTTGGCACTTCTTGCAGAATCCATTGCAACATTACCGCCACCTAAGACTGCTACTCTACTTCCGATTTTAACTGGAGTATCAACATTTGGAAAATCATATGCTTTCATTAGATTTATTCTTGCTAGAAATTCATTTGAAAAATAAACACCATTTAAATTTTCACCTGGAATATTTAAAAGTTTGGGAAGACCAGCACCTGTTCCGATAAAAATAGCTTTATAACCTTCTTCTTTTAAATCTTCAATATTTAAAGTTTTTCCAATTACCATATTTGTTTTTATATTCACACCAAGATTTTTAATTTTATCTATTTCTTTTTGGACTAAAGATTTAGGAAGTCTAAATTCAGGTATTCCATACATTAATACTCCACCTGGAATATGAAATGCTTCAAATACAGATACATCATAACCAAGTTTAGCTAAATCTCCTGCACACACAAGACTAGCTGGTCCTGATCCAATTATTGCTATTTTAGTGTTGTTTTTTTCTTGAATTATTATCTTTTCATTTTTTACATTTTTCAAATACCAATCTGAAACAAATCTTTCTAGACGACCGATAGAAACTGATTCACCTTTTATGTTTCTCACACAAAGATCTTCACATTGGGTTTCTTGAGGACAAACACGACCACATATACCAGGAAGGCTATTAGTTTCACATACTTTTTCATATGCAGCTTTAAATTCACCTTTTGATAACAATTCTATGAATTCAGGAATTTTTACATTTACAGGGCAAGCCTTTATACAAGGCTGATGTTTACAATTTAAACATCTTTGAGCCTCGCTAATTGCCATTTTTTCATCATAGCCCAAAGAAACTTCTAAGAAATTTTTAATTCTTTTATCAGGTTTTTGTTCTGGAATAGGAGTTTTTTTATTAGATTTATTTATCATAATATTCCTCCATTTTACAACTATGTTTTTCTGATTTTATTTCTTCATCTTTATAAAATCCTTGTCTCCTCATGGCTTCATCAAAATCAATTTTATGACCATCAAAATCTGGACCATCAACACAAGCAAATTTGACTTTACCATCCAATGTTACTCTACAACCACCACACATACCTGTACCATCTACCATTATAGGATTCATGCTTACTAATGTTTTAATATTGTGTTTTCTGGTTATATCACTTATTACCTTCATCATGATAAGAGGTCCTATAGCTATTACTAAATCGTAACTATTACCTTTATTTATTAGGTTTTTAAGAATATCAGAGACAAATCCCTTAACACCATTTGAACCATCATCTGTAGTAATATATAAATTTGAACTATATTTTTTCAGTTCATCTTCCAAAATGATTAAATCTTTATTTCTAAAACCTAAAATTGTATCTACTTTTGATTTTAAGTTGTGAAGTTTTTTTACTTGAGGAAAAGCAATGGCAGAACCTAGTCCGCCGCCAATAACAGCAGTTCTTTTATAACCTTCAATTGGGGATTTGTTTCCTAGTGGACCTACAAAATCAAGAATATAGTCATTTTTGTTAAGTGTACCTAAAATTTTAGTAGTCTTACCTACTTCTTGAAATATAATTGTAATTGTTCCGGCTTCTCTGTTATAATCAGCTATTGTTAGGGGAATCCGTTCGCCGTACTCTGAAGTACGCAATATTATAAATTGCCCAGGTTCGGATTTCCTAGCAACATATGGTGCTTCAACTTCCATTAATGTTACTGAATGGTTTAATTTCTTTTTTTGAACTATCTTATACAAAGTAAACAACCTCCATCTAAGGTATAATCAAAAGATAAACCAGTCAACTTTTAAAAAAAATCCGTTAAAGTATCGGTATGTTCAGAAAAAAGTTGTCTACGAAATTTTTGATTATGCTTAGGGATAGCCAAAAAATAAACTCTAATTCTCGAGTATGAATTCACACGATTTAAGTGAACTTCAGACGAAAAGAATTTGGTATTATTTTTTAGGCTCTCCTTAATCAACCTTATAATTATTTTTTAGATATTTGAGTTTTTCTTCTATTGTTTTTATAACATTTCCCTTTTTTTTATTATTTGTAGGTATATTATACCATATGTCATGATAGAGTTTTTCAATTTGGCTGAAAACACGATTTTTATCAATATAAATGTAACATCCATCTTCAACAGATTTCCATGAAGATAAAAGAAGATCTTTTCTTTTTCTGAAAAGTACAAAGGTACTTTTAAAAGGTAAAAATGAGTTTTTATCTAAAAAGGCTACTTCATAATTAGGATATTTATTTAACATGTAAATTAAATTTTCTAAATGAGAAATAATAATATTGATACTAGGTTTTATTTTTTCAAAATAAAAGAAATCAGTGGGTTGATAGTTAAATTTATTATTTGTAATTATATCTAAAATTTCAGTAGAATAAATTTCTCTATAAGGATTTATTTTTATATCTTCTTTAAATTCATTCACTGAACTGTTATGAATTTCAATTCTTTTTAACTTGCTATCTTTAGTTAAATCAATAGAATTTAGAATCCTTGTGTAAGTATTACTATCTAGAGTAATTACTGATAAACCATCCTTTATCAAATAAATTGAGGGACTTTTAATAAGATTATTTTTGAAATTAAATAATTTCATGTTTTTAGTTGATATATACTTAAATAAAGGTTTGCAAAGTGTTTTTTTTAAGTGATTAAATTGTAATGATATAGAATTTAGAAAAATTTTACTATCAATCATTAAAGTACAATCTTTTGAATCAATTAAACCGGCATGAAAAGTATATATACCCATAAAACGTGGAATTATAAAAAAAGAGTAATAAGGAAGATTTGATTCGCTATAGTATAGAAAACTAATTTTTCCAGAAGATATAAATGGTGCCCAAAACTTAAATAGATTGATTAAACTTATTTCTACTTGATTTATTCTAAAAATAATTCTGATTTTTATATTTCTTTTTAAAAAAATTGAAATACAATTAGACCAATTCTGGGCAAATACACTATCATTAAGTAAGAGACTTAAATTATTTGGAAAAATCATTTGTATTGAAAAATTATTACCAAATTCTAAAGCCTTATATGATATAAACAATAATGCTTTTTTTATACCTTCTGTACCAAATAAAAAATTAAAAGACTTTTCATGAAAATTATTAGGACTATAATCATGAACATTATCAAAATTTTTAATAGTATCATTATCAGAATTTTGGCTAATATTATTAACAGAGATTTTACTTATTAAATCTTTGATATTTTCTGAATATAATTTATTAGAGTTATTGTCTTTTCTTAAATAGAGATTTTCAGAATTAGAAATAGAGTTTTTTATATACTTATATAAAAAAACTTCTTTTTCTTGAATATTTAAATTTCTGAAGTTATATTTAACAAATAGATCAACAGTTTTATATTCATTTTTATCTATGTTCAAAGTTAATAAATAATTTATGATTCCATTAATATAGTGGGAACTGGCAGAAGGTATTCTTTTACCATTTATCCACTTACTTATTAAAGATGGGTCAACATTAAGAGCTAAAGCTAACTTTATATTCTTAACATTGTATATTTTTAATAATTTAAATAAAAGATCAGCAAAAATTATATTGTGCATCCTACATATAACATCCTTTACATAAAAATGAATACAATCATTATATTTTTTATTATTATATAACATAAACATTTGTAGGTACAATTAGTTTTTAATAAATTACTTATTTTAGTTATATATTATATTACAGAATCAAAAAATAAACTAAGGGATAGCCAAAAAATAAACTTTAATTCTCGAGTATGAATTCGTATTATTTAAGCGAACTTCAGAAGAAAAGAATTTGGTAGTATTTTTTAGGTTCTCCTTATTGAAAGATGATACTAAATGTAATATATTATAGTATATTATATAATTATAGAAAAATTGAAATATCATAATATTTAATTCTTCTCAATAAAAACGTAGTTTTTGAGAATAGTTTTTGATATTTAGAGAACCTAAAAAATAAATTTACATTT
>JBDMZA010000364.1:0-4690 GCA_039770155.1 Clostridiales bacterium | reverse complement strand
TTGACTGGGCTTTATTAATTATTTTAAATTTTATTTTTATCTCATATACCTTGTTTAAATTGAAGTAATGCAATATTATATAAATTTGTATCAACTATCAAATCAACCTTTGTTATTGAATGATTCATTTTTAAATAATTCCATAAAATTTCTACTGACTCCCATTTTTCCATTTAAAACACCTTCCTATTTATAGTTTAATTGTATATGTCTATGCATATAAAATAGAGTTTTCCAGCTTTTCTAATTGTCCAAAAAACCCATAATTAATGAATCCATTTAGTGCTTTTTCGTAATATATTTTTGCTGAATTGCTATTATTAGTTAATTTAAAGTAAAAATAAGTATCTTTATAAAACATGTAGATATATATTTTATCTAATCTATTTTGAATAATATTAAGAAAAGATTTTGTTGTATAGAATAGTTCTTTTGCTTTTATAGCATCCTTTTGTGATAAATAATACTCAAATAATCTTCTTTTTATGTTGAATTCTTCAATAATATTGTATTTAGATATAAGATTTTCTTTTTGGATTTCATTTATATATTTAATGTCCTTTGATATTACAAATAGTTCTCTATTTAGAATTAATGTTTCTCTGTTTAGTCCTTTTAAAGTTTTAATTGATTTTTCACATATATCAAAGGCTTTATTTGAATTTTTAGATAATCGATGAGTTATTGAATATAACCACATAGTTTTTTCATAAATATTAGGTAGTTCAAAATCTTTGTCTAAACTTTCAACAGTAATTTTAAGTATATCTTCTAAAATATTTTTTGCGATTTGTATTTTTTCTAATATTCCAGTATTTATTAGCATATAACAATAATGCAATTTGAATTTCATTAATTCTTTTGATGGATAAGAATTTAGTGTATTTTCAAAATGAGAAAGTAAATCATTTACATAATCGAATATTAAAATATTATTGGGGTTTTCTATGTATGATTTTACGATATTTTCTCTTTTTAAGAAGATATCATTTTCAATTAATCTTATTTCAGATTCTTTTTCTAAAACTTTTTCCTTGATGCTAGAATTAAATAATTCCTTTTGTGAATTTAAAATACCTACAACTCCTAATATATCTTTAGGTTTAATTGTATTGTCAATAGTTTCGTTGTAATTTTCAATTTTATATAGGTTAATATTTATATATTCATTCAAATACCACTCTGTAATAATTATAAGATTTAATTTTAGTGATTTATATACTTTTGGATTTATTAAATTATTAGATTTGCTAATGTTAGATTTACTAATATTTGAGATAGTGCTATATACGTTTTTAAATTCTATTATAATGTAACTAGGAACTATTTTTTTTGCATTTAAAATGTTTAGTTTATTTCTAGTTTTAAGTGTTATTCTTTCTAAATATGTAATATCATTAATAACTTTATAGACTAAATTTTCTGCATAAACTAAAGCTGTACTTATACTTATGTCAAAATAATCAATCATAGATGTAAAAATTTTTCGAATATTTTTAGCACTGGCTTCTTTTGTGTAATTTAATGGTTCTAATGATTTTTCTTTACTACATTTATGTTCTGCAAATTTTTCTATAACAATGTCTATAATTTATTCAAATAATAATATATAAAATATTAGGGAGTGTTTAAATGTTATTAAGTGAAACGGAATATGCGAAAGAAGAAGGATATTTAAATAATGTTATTGGTAGAATTGAAAATGAATTATCAACAAATAGTTCTGTGCTAGAAAAAGCTAAAGAAATAGTTTATGAAGTTAAAAAATATTTTTGGGAAAATAAAAATGAAATTGATGGTGCAGAAAGAGTTAATCTAGAAATTATGATAAATCAAGATACTGATAAAGGTAATATGGTAATTAAGAGAATGGAGATTTTAAATAGGATAAAAGGTTCACCTTATTTTGGAAAAATTGATTTTTATGATAATGAATTTGGAGAATTAATGAATTTATATATTGGACTAACTAGTATAAAAGATAAAGAAGATGTTGATTTTTTAGTATATGATTGGAGATCACCAATTGCGAGTATGTACTATGAATATAGTATTGGTAAAGCATTTTATAAAGCACCTGTTGGTGATATTCATGGTGAAATAAAATTAAAAAGGCAGTATAAGATTGAAAATGGCAAAATCAAATTTATAATTGACAATGATTTGAATATCGAAGATGAATTATTAAAAGAAGCTTTGGCTAGATAAATGATTTTAACTTAATTTTAAATGATGATTCAGTGAAGATGAACTATTTTTGTAACTATAGGGAAAATTGTTTAAATGAAAGTGATTTTGAGATTAAACGGAGGCATATTGTTAATTTTATAAATTTTTTGATTGAAAAAGATAAAATGAATGATTTTTACAAATCTAGCATATCGGTGTGGCAATAGTAGATATAAATAATCTATACAAAAATCATAATGACAAATTTAATGAATTAATAATTACTAAAAATTTGAATCTTACACAAGTTACTTGAGTTAAATTGGTAATGTGTTTATAATTATCTTATATAGATGGATACAAAGATTAAAGTGAAAATTAAATCGTGATTTTATAAATTGAAACTAACATAATACATGCATTTTATACATTATGTTAGTTTTATTTTATTGTGAAATAAATGATATAATAAGTAAAAATTGGTTTAATTTTATTCAAGATTTTATTATAATAATGGAGTGAATTTAAACAATTGGAGTGATTTAATTTGATTGAACCAAATAAAATTAAAAAAGCTTTTGATAAAGTTGAAGAAGAAAACTGGATATTAAGAGCGTTTTTAAAAGATATTGATGATGTAGATGAACTTGATAAACTGGTAAATTCAATGCATAAAGAATTTTTCGATAATTATGATTGTTCAAAATGTGGGAATTGTTGTAAAATGATAGTATCATATTTTGATGAGAGTGAAATCAAGGTCGCTTCAGAAAATCTTAAAATTTCTGTTGATGATTTTAAGAAAATATATTTGAAAAAAACAACTGATGGATATATTATGAATAAAAAACCATGTCTGTTTTGGGAAGATAGTAAATGTACAATTTATAAAATCAGACCAGAAAATTGTAGGGAATATCCATATACTGATAAGGAAGAAATATGGTCAAGACTTATCAATTTAGTTGAAAATTCTTCTGTTTGCCCTATTGTATTTGAGATATTTGAGAGATTGAAAAAATATTATGGAACTGAATTTCAAAAATATAAAAAAGAATATAAGAAAATTTGGGGTGATTTTTAAATGAAAGTTTATAGAATTAAAATGGTAGATATTAATCCACATTTTGAAAAAGGAGTTAAATTTATATATACATATGATTTCGGAGATAATTGGAGACATAAAATTTCTGTTGAAGATATAATGGAAGGAGAAGTAGACAAAAAGTATCCAGTTTGTATAAATGGGAAAAGGCAAAGACCACCAGAAAATGTTGGAGGAGTATCAGGATATGAAGAATTTCTGGATGTAATATCTGATACTTCAAATGATGAATGTGAAGAAATGCTTGAATAGGCTGAGAAAGACACAGGTGGTAGAAAATTTGATCCTGAATATTTTTACTTACCAGAAATAAACAAAAGATTGGCAAAGATTAGATAAATATTAAGAATGGAGTGAATGAAATGGATAGAATTGAAAAAAATGATGAAATTGAAGATAGAATAATATTTGAAGTAATTGTTGATGCATATGATGAATATGAAAGGTCTATGGGGTGGTATTATTATATTGCTGAAAATATTGAATTTCCTTTTAAAGCTGTTTGTATAAGAAAAATGGGAAAATCTCCACTAGCAGTTGGAGAGGAAGTTAATGTTATAGATATATCAGAAGACAGTTGTGATGATTTAAAGGGAATGTATATGAAAATAAATTGGAATAATCGATCATTTGAAGTTCCATTAGAGCAATTAAATCCTTTAAATGTTGATGATGAAACAAGGAAAATAATTGGAGATTGGCATTACTGGGTGGATAGAGGATATGATTTTTAATATGAAATAAAAGGAGAATGCTTAATGGATGATTTTGAATATAAACTTGATGAACAAGATTTGAGAATTCAAAAAATTTTAAAGGGAATTAATGAAGAAGATGAATTTAAAGTTTTTGAAAGATGGAATAATTATTTAATTAAAAATTTGGATTTTCCATTTGAAGCAGAAATAAGTGAATGGCAAGAGTGTGGTCCTTTAAAAGAGGGAAGCATTATAAAGATATTATCTATTGATGATTTTTATGATTTATATGGTGTTGTAGCAAATGTAACATATAAAAGAAGTAAGTATAATTTTCCGTTGTGTGATGTTGAGGTTGTTGATAAAAAATCAAAGAATTTTGGGTTAATATATGATTATAGTGTGTGGTTTGCTAATAGGTGAGTATTTTTAAACTAAATTAATAAAAAAAGCAATTAGTTGTTTTCGAGAAAAATTATCCTCATTAGACCTCCGACCCACCTCGGTGGTCTGGAGTCAATCTTAGACAGCTTTAACGTAAAAAACTTAACTATACCAGAATTTAGTGATATAAATTTGTATGGCGATGTGTTAAAGGAAGTAGATAAAAAAGGAACTAATCTGGTTAAAGTACAACAGGGAGATCAATTTAAAGCTGGTGATGTTGTAATTGATGTTTTAAGTCCAAGTAAAAAATATGAAAATGAAAATAATAATT
>JBDMZA010000363.1:0-5806 GCA_039770155.1 Clostridiales bacterium | reverse complement strand
TTATGATTCCACCTCCATGGACAAAAACTCCTCCATCTATGAGCGTATATGAGGAAAGAGGAGCTAGAATATTAAGTAAAGCTTCATGGAAAAATAAATGCTTTAAATGTATATGGGCAAATATGGCTAATGTGGAAATTCAGTGGGATTTTGACAGGAATATAAAGAAATATAGATTTGAGACCTTTTGTTATGGGCCAAAATCATGCGAAAATTATAAAATTGGTAGGCCTCCATCTGTTCCATATAAAAATAGAGGTTCAGCTCTTGATGATGGAAGTTTGGATGAGATGTGTACTGAAAATAGAGGTGAAGATGATTAATTTATCAAGAATTAAGGAGTTCTTATGATAAAAATTCAATGTACAGGGAAGCTAACAGAAAAGTTTGATATAAAAATGAAAAATGATATAATATGTGATGATTTATTTTCATGGCATGCTCATATATTTAGTTTTAACAGGAGAAATTGCATTATATTTATGAATAATAAAACTAGATATAACTTTATTATGTATGGGGTTATTAAAAAGCAGATTTATAATTTTAATAGTATAATTAAGGAAAATCTTATTGCAGTTCCGCTAGAACAATTAAATCCAATAGATGTAGATTCTGATTCAGAGGAAGCTGTGAATGATTGGAAATATTGGGTTGAAAGAGGATATGAATTTTAATATAAAATTAAAGGAGAATATTTAATGGATGATTTTGAATATGAGCTTGATGAGCAAGATTTGAGGATTCAAGAAATTTTAAAGGGAATTAGCGAAGATGATGAGATGAAGCTTTTTGAAAGATGGAATAATTACCTGGTTGAAAATTTAGAGTTTCCATTTGAAGTTGAAATAAGTGAATGGCAGGAAAGAGGTCCTTTAAAAGAAGGTTATATAATTAATGTATTATCTATTGATGACTTTTATGATTTGTATGGTGTTGTAGCAAATGTAACATATAAAAGAAAAAAGTATAATTTTCCACTATGTGATGTTGAAGTTATTGATAAAAAATCAAAAAATTATGCATTGATATATGATTATGCTGTATGGTTTGCAAATAGATGATAGCAGGATATATCTATTAAATTATGGAGATTATAATGAAAGTTGGAATAATAAGATGCATGCAAACCGAGGACATGTGTCCTGGTACAACTGATTTTAAAGTTATAAAGGAAAAGAAATTAGCAGATTCAATAAAAATAATTGATTATACACATTATTATTGAAATGAGTTAGTTCAAAATTAGCTTATTATATAATGAGGAGTTTTATATATGGTGAAAGAAAATATCGCATATTGTGGGTTGAATTGTAAGAGGTGTAAAGAAAAGTTTGGAAAAATTAAAAGTATTGCATTAGATTTAGAAAAGGCAATGGATGAAGTGAATTTTAAAGAAGTTGCTAAAGCCATACCCTTTATGAATTCAAAATATAAAGGGCATAAAAAATTAATTGATTTTTTTAAAAATGATTGTCCAGGCTGTAGAGAAGGTGGAGGAAATCCATTTTGTGGTATTAGAAAGTGTGTAACTAAAAAAGGTTATTTTACATGTGCTGAGTGTAATTCATTGTGTAAAAAGTTTAATATGTTATTCAAAGTACATTCTGACAATGAAATTCAAGATAATATAAATAAAATAAAAAAAGAAGGTATTGAAAGTATAGTTAATAATTTGGATAAATAACCTGGAATATACGAAGGAGATTTACAATAATTGTTTTTGCATATTCATAACAAAACATTTGTAGGGGGGTAACTTAAAAAAAATAAATTCATTCTACTTTCGCGAAAATCTATTTAATCCACTACCCCAACGCATGTAGAGTCGATATGCTTGATAGAGTGGCATGCCTAGTTTAGTAGGATTAAGGGGTGTTGATGGTGGGTTTTGTATATACATTTTTGGTTTTGGGCGGATGATTGTGTTTGATGGAGTACAGGGTGAACTGATATCGTCTACTCACGTTTGTGGAAACATAATAAATGAAAATGGTTATTATTATTATGTTTACAATATATTATAATAAGTAAGGGTGTTTTTTTATTACTTGTTATAATTTTGAAAGTTTCATAACTAGTTTACCACATGGAGGAATGAGAAATGAACTATAATGAATTTATGAAGATAGTTAATAATAAATTATTGATTATGACTGATATTGACAAAACAAAATGGATACAGAATATTGCGAGAACAACAAACAAAAATGAGAGAATAAAATTTTTAAACTCATTATCAGAAAATAAAGATATTGAGATTTCTAAAAAAAATGAAATACAGAAAATTGAAAAATGGTGTGAAAAAATAGAGAGTGGAGAAATTTATTTTGAGTGTGTTGGATATGAAGAATATGGAGAAAGTTACTGGGACAGAGATTATACTTATGAATATACAGATACTTTTAATATAGGAGAAACTATTTCCAGATCATTTCAGGTAGCAGAAGATGTATTGTTTCAAAAAGAATATAAAGAAGCTGCAAAATTATATGAATTATTATTTAATCTAAATTTTTCTGTGCTAGAAAATGATATAGAAGAATGGAGAAATATTGAATTAGATGAACTTGTAGAAAATAGACTCCTAAAAATAGATTTGAGAAATATTTTTCTCAATATGTTGTACACAAAATACCAAATTATTGATGGAAAAGAAAGGGCTTCTGAATTTTATCAATATATTTCAAGAGATATATGTAAGGATATTAAAATAGAAGAAATATTTACAGTTGGTCCAGAAGAACCTAAAAATATAGACTTATTTATAGTAGAATGGATTGAATTTCTAAAAGATATAGATGGTGATTTAGCAGGAAACTTACTAACAGAAGCATGCTTATATCATGGAGGAATAACTTTTTTAAGTAAATTAGCCAAAGATGTTTCAGAAAAACATCCAGTTCTATATAAATATGCCTGTGAGTACATGCTAAATGATGAAAATTATGTTGAATGTGAAAAACTTGGGCTTGAAGCTATTAATGTACTTCCTGAAAAGCTCATTATTCGTGGGAAAATTGCAGGTTTGACATTAAAAGCTTCTACTAAACTGAAAAATACTAATAATATTAAAAAATTTTCTAAAGCAGCATTTTATTCTGAATCTTCATTAAATAACTATTTACGTTTATATGAACTTCCTGATTGTAGTATTTTAACGGATGAAGCAGCAAATCATGCTAAAAGATTAGCAGAAAAGACACAATTTCAAATGAATTATAAAAATACACAATTACATGTTAATATTATTTCAAAAGAAGACAAAAATATCATAACAATTTTTAATGGAGATTTTGACTATATATATGGTATGTGTAAAAAGGATAAAGCCTTATTAGGTTGGAGTAGTAGTTTTAAAGGAATAGCTATACCTCTATTTGTTCTAATCTTAGATAAGAATGATAAAATGACAAAAGCAGGAAAAAAACTAATTAGTGAGATGAATTACAGATTGGGATTTGAAGAAAAGGATGATATAAATTTTATAGAATCATTTTTAATATGGAAAAATAAGATGAATATAACTGAAGACCACTATAATAAGTATGTTGAGTGGCTAAAAAAAGAAATTGATAAAAGGGTTGAAGCGGTTGTAGGAGGAACCCACCGCAAAAGTTACCATAAGGCAGCTGCTATAATAACAGCATTTGGAGAAATGCTAGAATCAAATGGTGTATTTAATGAAAGAAAAAATTTAATTGATCATTATAAAAATATTCATTCCAGGAAAAGAGCATTTAAAGCAGAATTTGAAGAATTGAATTAATATCTTTAATTAATTTTATATTCATACAAGCCACATGAATTGTAAGTTGACTTTCTGAAACATGATGCTGGTGATGATATTATAGCAATGTAATATGTTTTTAACTTATCCTCTATTACAAGTTTTACTTCCTCAAAATCATATTCTTATAACTTTAAAGGCAATTTTAATTGGCTATTATTTTGAAGAAATATTAAATTCGATATTTGACATTTGCGTAAAATAATAAAATTGCTATAAATTATTTTAAAAGAATAACTACAAAACCTACAAAACTCAGTTATATTTACAAATAAAGTGTTATGTGTTATTATTTAAATATGTTCTAAGAGGGAGTAGCTGTTACTAGAGTAACAAATAAAATCAACATGCTGGAGAAATCCTGGTTTTATTTACTTTGAGAAATCAAAGGAGCGAGACTTTTAGATTAATTAATCATTTAAATGGTTGGTTAATCTATAGGTCTCGTTTTTCATTAAAAAATTATAGAAAGGTCTAATGATCGAATGGCTGAAATTTTACTAAAATATTGTTTGAATGGCTTAAATTAGGGAAATATAAAGGAAATAGTATTATTTAAATATAGTAGAAATCCCATATTTCTAGGTATAATTTTATTATTATTAGGATTTCATGGAAATAGTTACTTTAAGTACAAGAAAAGTACAGGAAGATTTCTTCCAAAGATTTTAAGTAAATAATATAATAATTGTTTTATAAGGAGTATTTATTTGTTATGATTGAATTAATGAAAGCTTTTATATTAATATTTATTGCTGAAATGGGAGATAAAACACAAATACTTGCTATTTGGTAAGGGAGAACATAAATTTGCTCTAGTTGATAAAGAAGATAGCTATATAGTTTTAAATAAACAAACAAAAGATAAAGTTGAGAATGAATTGTCTTCTACTATAATTGATTTACCAGGTCATACTTATGATTCTATAGGTTTATTACTGAGTGATAGTTCATTAATTAGAAAAAATAAGATTGTATAGATTCAGTTAGTATTCTAAATTGAAATATAAATATTTATGTTAGGTGGTATGATAGATGTTTGATGATAAAATTAAAAAATTTGAAAATAATAAAAGATTGACAGAACTCAACCCAAAAAACACTTTATTAAAAGCTGGTTTTAATAATAATATGGTTTTGTGTGATATTGGGGCTGGTACAGGTATATTTTCTTTTCCAGCCACTGAAATTAGCAATAAAAATATTTATGCTCTTGAAATATCAGATACAATGATTCAATTATTAGAAAATAGAATAATCGAGAGGAATATAAATAACATAATAGTAAAGAAAGTCAGCGATGATATTTTACCATTAGATAAAAATAGTTGTGATATAGTTACATTGGTTACAGTCTTTCATGAAATAAAAAACAAGGATATGATGATAAATGAAATCAGACGAGTTTTAAAAGAAAAAGCGAGATTAATGATAATAGAATTTCACAAACAAAAAACTCCGATGGGACCACCAATAGAACATAGAATTTCAGAAGAACAACTATATGAATTATTTAAAAATAATAACTTTAAGATAGCAGATAAGTTTATATTAGGTGATAATTTTTATTGTGCTGTATTCGAGAAATTCACTATTGGATAAGGTCTAACCAATTGTCTATGCTGAGTGTTGTCTTGGGTATATCCAAAAAATAAACTCTAATTCTTGAGCATGAATTCGCATGATTTAAGCGAACTTTAGACGAAAAGAATTAGAGTTTATTTTTTAGGTTCTCCTTGAAGCTAGTAATAGTAAGATGAAATGTATCCAGAGAGATCTGTATGAACATAGAGATATTTAATAAAAGGCTTGCAAAAAAATAAGGTACGTGGAAAGTGTGAGTTTGATAGAAGGTAAATGCTAGTTATAATATTTTACTGGGGGTTATATCATGGTGGATGGATATGAATTTTTACTAGCATATATAATATTGATTTTTATTGTTACCAGATAAAAGTTTAATTGTTTGATTTCGAAATATATACATAAGTTCAAACCTTCAACCAATTGAAGGTT
>JBDMZA010000362.1:0-4335 GCA_039770155.1 Clostridiales bacterium | reverse complement strand
TCTACATTTTAAAATAATGAATCCTACAATTTTAGCAACTCTCAAATTTTGAAAATGTGATATTATTTATTACCTAAAATTACTTTCAAGTCTTTTTCAGGTGTTGAAATTGGTTTTAATCCAAATTTTTCAACCAAAACATTTAACACATTTTCAGAAATAAATGCAGGAAGTGTAGGTCCAATATAAATATCTTTAATTCCCAAAGATAATAGTGTTAAAAGTATACATACAGCTTTTTGTTCATACCATGATAATACGAGAGTCAAAGGTAATTCATTAATATTACAAGTAAATGCTTTTGAAAGAGCTACTGCTACTTGAATTGCTGAATAAGCATCATTACATTGTCCCATATCCATTATTCTTGGAAGTCCTCCAATTTCACCAATATCCAAATCATTGAATCTAAATTTACCACAAGCTAATGTTAAAATAATTGTATCCTTTGGAGTTTTTTGAACAAATTCAGTATAATAATTTCTTCCTGGTTTAGCTCCATCGCAACCACCAACTAAGAAAAAATGTTTTATTAGTCCTTGTTTAACTGCATCTACAAGTTTATCTGCTACTCCTAAAACTGTGTTTCTACCAAAACCTGTCATCATCGATGTTCCACCATTAACTCCATTAAAGGTCTTATTTTCTGACCATCCACCTAGTTCCAATGCCTTTTTTATAACTGGTCCAAAATCCTTTTTGCTGTTTCCTGAAATATGTACAAGTTCTGGATATGCAACTACTGAAGTTGTAAAAACTCTATCCTTATATGATTCTTTTACAGGCATAATACAATTTGTAGTAAATAAAATAGCACCTTGAATATCGTCAAACTCTTTTTGTTGATTCTGCCAGGCAGTCCCATAATTGCCTTTTAATTGCTTGTATTTTTTTAATTCTGGATAACTGTGGGCAGGAAGCATTTCTCCATGAGTATAAATGTTTATACCCTTATCTTTAGTTTGTTCCAATAATTCCTTTAAATCAAGTAAATCATGACCTGTTATAACTATAAATGGTCCTTTTTCTATAGTATTAGTAACTTTTGTAGGTTCAGGATGACCATATGTTTTTGTATTTGCTTCATCTAATATTTCCATTGTTCTTAAATTTATTTTTCCAAATTCCATAATCAAATTCAATAAACTTTCAACTGTTTGTTCATCCCCAATTGCTTTTAATCCTTTAAACATCCAATCATTAACATTATCATCCTCTATACCTAAAACATATGCATGCCAAGCATATGATGCCATCCCTCTAAGACCAAATAATAATGTTGATTTTAAAGAAACTATATCTTTTTCTCCATTCCATAATAATTCAGATTTTAAATTGTCTGCTCCACCTAATTTATTTTTTTCTGCTTCAACAACTCCTATTATTTCCTTAACTCTATTTTCATCAAAATTAACATTTGTTACAGTAGTAAATAATCCTTTCATCATAATTTCTACAGCTTTTTTATTTGGTACTTTCCCTTTAGCTGCTCTTGCAAGACCAACTAAAGAACAGGTCAAATCATCTTGCCTATTTGATACTACATCCTTTTTCCCACAAGCTCCAATTACAGTACATCCTTTTTGACCCACAGTTTGTTCACATTGATAACAAAACATTGACATTTTTATATACTCCTTTTTTATTTTTTAATCTTCTACAATACTTCCACCTATATTTATTGTTATAATATCCAACGGAATCATTTTTCCACTTTCAATAATTGCATTCTTTACTGCATTTGATATTCCATTGCAGCAAGGAACTATCATTTTTAAAACAGTAATACTTTTTAAATTATTAAGTGATATAATCTGAGTTATTTTTTCTGAATAGTCTACATTATCAAGCTTAGGACAGCCTATTAAGGTTACTTTATTTTTCATAAAATCATTATGAATATTTCCATATGCAAAAGCTGTACAATCTGCTGCAATCAAAAGATTTGCATTATCAAAATATGGTGCATTTGCTGCAACAAGTTTAAGTTGACATGGCCACTGTTCTAATTTTGATTGATTTTTCAAATCACTTTTTACAGTCTTCATCATTGAGCCAGGACAGCCTAAATTTTTATTATTTTCACTTTTTCTCTTTTCAATATTTTTTTTCACCATTTCCTCATTATATTCTAAGGATTCTCTTTCTTCTATTACAATTGCATCTTTTGGACAAATAGGTAGACAATCTCCCAGTCCATCACAATAAGTCTCTGAAATAAGTTTTGCTTTTCCATCTATAATTTCTAATGCACCTTCATGACATGCATCCACACATAATTTGCATCCATTACACTTATCTTCATTTATTTTAATTATTTTCCTAACCATTTTTTCCTCCTGAAATTTAGCACTTATTTTTTTAATAATAATATAGGAGATAAAGTTCTTATTGGATATCTCTTATTAAATATAATACATATAGTAATTTAAATCAGTAACATAGGTTACCAAAATCCAAAATAAAAACTTTGTAATAAAAAAAATAACATTTAAAATAAAGTTATTTCTTAGGGATATCAAAAAAAATAAACTCTAATTCTCTATGCGAATTCGCATGATTTAAGAGAACTTCAGATGAAAAGAATTTGGTATTATTTTTTTTTTAAGTTGTATTATGAAGTTTTTAATTATGCCTCATTTATCTATTGTATATAATATAATATAATAAATAGATAAATAACCAAATTAGGATAGTCAAAAAATAAGGCAGAATCAAAAAATAAACTCTAATTCTCGAGTATGAATTCGCATGATTTAAGCGAACTTCAGACGAAAATAATTTGTTATTATTTTTTAGGTTCTCCTAAAAGGATAAAACTATGGATATAAAATATATAAATATTTTGAGCAAAACATCTTTATTTAAAAATATATCAATTGAAGATTCAAAAAAAATTATTCCATGTTTAAAACCTGAAATAAAATATTATAAAAAAAATGACTCTATAATAAATTCAGGTGATATATTTAAAGGATTCGGTTTAATATTAGAAGGAAATATAAATGTTATAAAAGAAAATTTTTCAGGAAATAGAATAATAGTTGCTTCATTAGATGAATTAGATATTTTTGGAGAAATTATGGCTTTTTCTAAAAATAAAACATGGCCTTCTTCTGTTATTGCACTAAAGGATTGTATTATTGTCTTTATAAATTCAAAGCAAATACTTGGATACTGCGATAAAGCTTGTGATATACATAAAAAAATTATAATTAATATGTTAGAAATAATATCTTCTAAAGCACTCATTTTAAATAAAAAGGTTGAATATCTTACAATGGGAAGTATTAGAGAAAAAATAAGCAATTTTCTAATTGAAGAATACAAAAAAACATATATAAAAACATATACAATATCCATGAATAGAACTGAACTTGCTGATTACCTGTACATAACAAGACCTTCTTTATCAAGAGAAATGATAAAAATGAAAAATGAGGGTATTATTGATTTCTATAAATCATCTATTCAAATTTTAGATATAGAAAAATTAAAAAATCAATTTATGCCATGAAATCTTTTAATCAGACCATATAACTCTATTGTTTTTTTTTGCATATTTTTGAGCTGAATTTAAAATATCTGTAAATCTAATATCTGGTTTATATTCTATACTTTTGGCAAAACCTTCTTTTACTAACAGTTCATTTAAAAAAGTTCCATCATTCATGTAAACGTATCTTAATAGCCTATTATACCTATCTCTATCCGAAATATCTTTTACTAACTTAACTTCTTTTCCTTCTATTAAATTTCTCGTAAAATTTTTTGCTTCTTGACTATATGGTTGATCATCTCCATATTCATTACCTATTTCTGGTGTGTCAATACCTATTAATCTTACTTTCTCATCATTTTTAATATAAAAAGTATCACCATCTATAACTTTTATTACTAACTCATTTTCAGTAAAAATAATATTACTATCATTTTCTTTATTACATGAAGAAAATATTAAAAACATTAAGATTATTGTATTTATAAATATCAATTTAGATTTTCTGAAGATATACATACTATTCTTTTTTCTATAAAAACCCATCATAAAATCTCCATCATAAAAAGACTATAAGAATCTAAAAATAAACCAGTCAATTTTTTTTTAATTTGTTAAACTATTGATATTTTCAGAAAAAAATTATCTTATGAAATTTTTGGATATCCCTAAGGAGAACCTAAAAAATAATACCAAATTCTTTTCGTCTGAAGTTCACTTAAATCATGTGAATTCATACTCGAGAATTTAAGTTTATTTTTTGGATATCCCTAAGGAGAACCTAAAAAATAATACCAAATTCTTTTCGTCTGAAGTTCGCTTAAATCATGCGAATT
>JBDMZA010000361.1:0-3915 GCA_039770155.1 Clostridiales bacterium | reverse complement strand
GCTTGAATAAACAATCAATATTTTTCTATATGTTTGTAATCTAAAGTGGATACTTTTCGATTACTACTACTGGATACTTTTAGACTGTTATATACATAAGAACTTCAATATCTCCTGTAATTAGTTCTTCAAGAGAGATTATATTGCCATTAACATCCTTTACTGAAGCATTTAGTATTGTTTGAGCATCAGATATATATATTTTACCCAGCAGAATAGCAGCCACATGAACTATTTTTTAAATTCATAATATGTTTATACATTCATTTATTTTCTCTTTTATGACTTTGTCGTTCCTTTCTAACATACCTGACAAAAAATGATAATTTATTTAGAATTATTCTTAATAGAGTGTTGTTTTATTGTTATCTTGTTGAATAAAACTGAACTTTTTGTTTAAACAGTTTGTTTTATTATTAACCAAAATATAATACGATGAAGGAACTATATGACAGGATATCTTATAAGGCAAGTAGAATAATAACGAGAGCCTATAGTACATCCTTCTCACTCGGAATTCTATTTATAAAAAAATCTATTCGCAAAGACATCTATGCAATTTATGGATTTGTAAGACTGGCCGATGAAATTGTCGATACATTTCATGATTACAATAAAGAATTGTTGCTCGAACGTTTTAAAAAAGACGTTTATAGATCAATTGAAGAGGGTATTAGTTTAAATCCTGTTTTAAATAGTTTTCAACTCACGGTAAATAAGTATAAAATATCTGTTGAACTGATTGATCAATTTCTGCACAGTATGGAAATGGATTTGAAAAAACAGACGTACAATCCGGAAACATATAAAGAGTATATTTTGGGTTCGGCAGAGGTTGTCGGTTTAATGTGTTTGAAAGTCTTCTCACTTGGAAATGATGAACAATATCAAAGATTAAAGCCTCATGCTATGAGCCTGGGAAGTGCTTATCAAAAAATAAATTTCCTCCGCGATTTAAAAGACGATTACCAAAATCTTGGACGGACTTATTTTCCAGGAATTAAACTGGAAAATTTTAATGAAGATGCAAAATATGAACTAATGCGAGATATTCAAAAAGACTTTTCGCATGGCTATCAGGGAATAAAAAAACTGCCCAAAACAGCTCGGTTTGGAGTATATCTGTCGTTTAAATACTATTATGGCCTTTTCAAAAAAATAAAACGGGTCAAACCTCAGGAAATGCTTATTAAGCGAGTACGAATCTCGGATGAACGAAAAATATATATGCTTTTTCGATCGGCTGTTATTTATAAACTTAACCTCTTTTAGAAATGAGGTTCTGTATCCTTTCTTTTATTTTTATCCTTTCGGCATTTACTTTATTTGCTGTACAGGAAAAACCTTCAGTTAACGAAATTAGAGACCTGTATTTAATAGCGGGCGAAGACAGTAAGTTCCGACAGCAATTTATTGACTATTTTATTGAAAAACCTCCGGTATTGCCAGTGGAACAGGCCTATTTCGCCACAGCAATTCTGATGTCATCAGAAATACAAAAAGGAAAGATAAACCAATATCTTACGTTTAAAAAAGGGAAACAGATGTTGGACTCTGTTATTGCTCAATATGATAATATAGCGGAAATCAGGTATTTACGATTTGCTGTACAGGAAAACATTCCCGGATTTTTAAATTATGATAACCGCGATGAGGATAAAACCATCCTTTTCAACAATTTAAACTCTATACAAAATATAAATCACCTAGCTCTAAAAAATGCCGTGAAAAATACTTTATTAAATTCTAATCACCTAAGTATATCTGAAAAAGAAAAAATTAAACACTTACATCTAATAGATTTCTAACCTTGAGCACATATTTCTTTGTACATATTTCTATAGTTACTATACCATTGCTCTTCAGCTTTGACAAACGTGTACATTTTTATAAAAAATGGAAATTTGCCTTACCAGCAATCCTGATACCGGGATTTGTTTTTGTGGTATGGGATATCATTTTCACCTCGCTCGAAGTTTGGAGTTTTAATGACAGTCATCTTTCAGGAATTCATATGGTGAACCTTCCGATTGAAGAAGTATTGTTCTTTTTTACCGTTCCTTATGCCAGCCTGTTTACTTATGAAACGCTTAAAACCTATTGGCCTGAAATTAATCCTGTCAAAGTCTCAAAAATATTTACCCTGTTGATTTCCTTTCTGCTAATAACTATTGCTGTTTTTTCTTTGGGGAAAATATATACCTCAATTACTTTTTTAAGTTTAAGTCTGATGTTGTTATTCTTCCAGTTTGTGGTTAAATCAGCGGTTATGGGACGTTTTTATATTGCCTATTTGATTATTATTTTCCCTTTTACATTTTTTAATGGTATACTTACAGGCAGCATCATAGAAAGTCCTGTTGTCCTATATAACAATTTTGAAAATCTTGGTATAAGAATTTTTACCATTCCGGTCGAAGATGTCTTCTATGGAATGTTGCTGATCTTACTTAATATATCCTTATTTGAAGCTTTCAGGAAAAACCTGCGTTTAAAATTTATAAGCAATTCCTAAAATTTGATTGGTGTTTTGATAATTCGTATGATTGTTAAGCTCAAAAATAAAAAACAACTCAACCTTTCTGTCCAATACTTTAAATTCATTCCCTCCATATAAACGAAACATGGTAAACTTGTTATCTTCAAAAGAATAATATGGTTCTATCGCCAGAGAAAAATTTATATTTTTCGAATACTTATGTTCCATCATTATTTTATCTCTTGCTTCGAATTTTTGATTGTTATGTTCTGTGAGATAATACTGAAACCTCAGTCGGTTCGATATATTTGTGTTCTTAAATAACTTCTTATTCTTATATTTAAAATCAATATTCAGACGATATTTATCATAAATAGCTGTCTCATTATCTTCAGAATCATTTGGGTTGTTTTTCCCAAAAGAATATTTTAGACCCCCCGAAATTTTTGTTTGTTTAGCTATTTTATAACCTATTTTACCACCTATATCTGTTCTGTCTACCAAAATGTCAGTATCAAGGTTATTTCTGAATTGAATTTTGGCACCAAATTCTGTCTTTTTAGAAATTTTACCATCTTTTTCAATTATTGTCCTTATTTCCTGAGAATAAGTAATATTAGATACAAACAAAAAAACTAATACTCCAGGTAGGAATTTTCGAAAAATTATCATTATTGTATTATTATTTTCTCTATGTAAAAAAACTGATCCATAGTAATTTGTAATAGATAAATACCAACAGGTAGAAACTTTTCAAAATGAAATGTATCATTATCGTTTATTTCTCCTTCATGGATTTTATTACCACTGAGATCAAATATCTTATAGCATTTATTTGTAGAGGCTCCATAAAATTTTATATTGAATTCACCATAAGATGGATTAGGATACACACTAAATGGCTTCTCAAAGAGTTTCTGAAGTTGAAAGTTCAAATATACAGGTCGCTGTAATGCAAATTTTTCTATAACATTTATATTTTCCTTCCACTTATCAATACAATTCGGATAATTCCATCTATAAATATGATCCCTCATAAGTGGTTCGTAAAATTTCTCATATTCATGGATTTTATCAATAACAACCTCTGGAGCAAATTCATTGCTCATATAGCTAATAAACCGGTTGTAAAATTGCTTTTGAAATGAGTCATTGTATAACATTTGTTGCAAAATAATTACAGCCCATTCCGGAGTGTTTTCTTTATCCTCCGGAGCATTTGAGTATGCCAGAAGTTTATCGCTTTTTGCAAAATGCAGCCCAGCCTCACAATCATAAAACAACCACCTCCACTTTGCTCCCTGCCTCCGTGGACGCCACATACGATTGTTATTCTCAGGAAAATCGGTGTTTGCAAAATACAATTGAGTTATATAAAAATCCATCAAATTATCTATATCAATCATTGACTCTAATTGCAAGAAAATCTCATCATC
>JBDMZA010000360.1:0-3030 GCA_039770155.1 Clostridiales bacterium | reverse complement strand
TTCGCTTAAATCATGCGAATTCATACTCGAGAATTAGAGTTTATTTTTTGGCTATCCCTAAGTTATAATCAAAATTTACTAGTTTAATTTTGACTATGGCAAATAATTAATAAAAGGAGATGTTATTATGCCTTGGTGTCCTAACTGTAAAGCAGAATTTGTTGATGGTATTAAAGAATGTAATGATTGCGAGATATTACTGGTAGATAAACTTGAAGAAGAGCCTTCAAATAAAACACAAGATGAATATATAAATGATAAAGAAGCTTTTCTAATAACAGTGGGTAACGCTATTGAAGCTGGACTCATAGAGTCCAAACTTGCCCAAGCTGGAATACCTGTTTTGAAAAAGTTTGATAACATGGGAGGATATATTGGAGGCTTTTCTTCATTGGACTACCAAATATTTGTTCCTTTTAAATTATTGAAATTGGCTAAAGAGATTTTAAGACAAGATGATGAAGATACAAATAAGTAGATTTAAAATTTTTGCCTAAATAATAAATATTATTTAGGCAATTTTTATTGATAAATTAGTAATTTAGTATAAATCACTGAATACTATTATAAAATCATAATTTTACCGATAAAAATTACAGGGATACTAAAATTAAGTAGCTCATTATTAAAAATTCATGTATATTTTTGGAAATCCCTAAATTAGCTTTACTTTAAAGGGTGAAAAATAATGAAAATACTAATAACTGGAGGATATGGCTTTATTGGTTCCTATATAGGACATCGTTATATTAAAGAGGGAGCTAAAATTTCCATAATTGATGATTTATCAAGTAGCAATAAAGAGCCTCCTGATTTTTCGCATAAATTTTTTAAACTTGATGTATCTGATAGAAAGTGTGAAGAAGTTTTCAAATCTGAAAAATTCGAGATAGTTATCCATTTAGCTACACATAAAAACTTAGATTCAGCACTTATAAATCCATATGTTGATGCTCAAACTAATATACTTGGTCTTGTTAATATGTTGGAATTATCACATAAATATAATGTTAAGAAATTTTTATATCTTTCAGATGCTTTTGTTTATGGTGAATTAACTAAAAGTTCATTTAATGAAAGCGATTTACTAAATCCATCTAGTCTGATATCTCTAAATAAATATATAGGAGAACATTTATTGTATAAATGGAATGAGGTGCATAACATTCCCTTCATATGTTTTAGACTATCAAATGTTTATGGTCCGAAAGGACATGGAATTATAAATACATTTATTGAAAATGTAATCAATGGTGATGATTTAATAGTCTATGGAAACGGAAGTCAAACTAGAGATTTCATATTTGTTGAGGATGTTGCAGAAGCAGTTTTTTATATGTCAAAAGGTAATTTTCAAGGGATATATAATCTTTCAACAAATTCAGAAACATCTATTAATGATGTTATAAAAAATATAAAAAAGATAAATAAAATAGGAAAAATATTAAAAAATGACTTTGAAAAGTATGAAATAAAAAGGTCAAGATTAGACAATAGTAAAATACTAGATGAAACTAATTGGGCACCTATTTATGATTTGCAAAGTGGCTTAAATAAGACATTTAGTTGGTATATTGGAAAAAGTAGTGAAAATAAGTTTGCTACAATTAATAAAAATAGCACTAATATAAAAAATTTACTTTACAAACATTTACCTAAGGTTTATGTTTTTTCAGGTTTTATAGGTCTAATACTTATTAGTTTAATTTTAAATATTAGTCAAAGTTCCCAATTAGTTGTTTTAGGCATTTTTTATATAACTTTTAGTGGATTACTTTATGGAATAAAAAGTTCTTTAGTAGCATCAGTACTATCCTTTTTTACATATTTAAATATGATAGCAATTGGAGGCAAAGATATTTCAACACTATTATTGAACTCTCAGACAATATTAACATTATTTATATATACAATGATTGGATATACATCAGGTTATGTTAATTTTAAGTATGAAAAACTACTATCAGAAAGAGAAAGTTCAATAAAAACACTTGAAAATAAATATAATATTTTGAATGATATTTTCGTCGATACTCTGAATATCAAAGAAAAATATCAAGAACAAATTCTTTCCTCAGATGATAGTTTTAATAAAATTTTTAGCATAGTTATGGAACTTGAAAATTTAGATCCTGATTTAATATATAATTCCTCTATTAGTGTTATTGAAAATGTTTTAAAATGTGAATATGTAATAATACATGGTATTTCTGAAAATAGAAAATTTGCTCGAATTGTTGCACATTCAAAAAAAGCTGATATAGAAGGGAAAAGATCAATAAAGATTGCTGATAATTTTGAGTTTAAATTTATTTTAAAAAGTAATGAAATCTATATAAATGTAGATTTGAAAGAAGGAGTACCTTCTATAATCGGTTCAGTAGTCGACAGAAAAAAAATTATAGCTGTCATTTCCTTATTTAATATTGAATTTGAAAAAATGAATAATAATTTTATTAATTTATTTAAGATGGTAGTAAAACTGATTTCACACTCTCTTTCCAGAGCAAACAGGTTTGATGATATTATGAAAGATGATTACTACATTAAGGATACTGTTGTTCTAACTAAAAAAAGATTTAAAAGTGTTTTAGAAAGTAAAATTGAAATTTATAATAAATTTGAAACACCTTACACATTAATAAAAATAAATATATCTGAGAATGATTTTTATGTAACTACGCATTTTATAATTAATCAAATTAGAGAAACTGATTATATTGGAATGGGTGAGGAAAACAACATTTATATACTATTATCTAATACAAAAAAAGTTGATTCAGAAGTTTTAATTGAAAGGCTCAAAAGAAATAAAATAAATCTAAATATTTTAAATTCTAAGGAGAGTGAAAAATGTTTAGTTTTATTATAGTTTTTTTAATCATTAATAATATATACATGCTTAAAATGTATAAAGATATCAATAAAAAGAAAAATATAGATGTTATTTATAAACTTATTATTATTTTTTTCATACCCTTTATTGGAATTGTAATTTTAGAATTTATAGATATTACATTAAAAAAACAT
>JBDMZA010000359.1:0-6133 GCA_039770155.1 Clostridiales bacterium | reverse complement strand
CCAAAAAATAAACTCTAATTCTCGAGTATGAATTCGCATGATTTAAGCGAACTTCAGACGAAAAGAATTTGGTATTATTTTTTAGGCTCTCCTTATTATTATAAAATGTAGATTTATTAGTTTGAAAATAAATAGAAATGAGTTGATATGATGGAAAAAGTTAAATTAGGAAAAACAAATTTGGATGTTACAAGAACAGCATTTGGAGCCTTACCTATTCAGAGGTTGAATTTTGAAGAGGCTGATGTAATTTTAAAAAAAGCCTATACCAATGGAATAAATTTTTTTGATACAGCAAGAGTATATACAGATAGTGAGGAAAAAATTGGTTATTCATTATCAAAGTATAGGAAAAATATTATAATAGCTACAAAAACTAATGCAAATGATGAAAAAACTCTATTTGAACACTTATATTGTAGTTTGGAAAATCTGAAAACAGAATATATAGATATATACCAACTTCATAATCCTTTAGTTGTACCTGATATAAAAAATAAATTATATAATGCTTTGAAAAAAGCGCAAAAAGAGGGTTTAATTAAATTTATAGGAATAACATGTCATAGATTGGATAATGCAATAAAAGCTGCACAATCAGGACTATATGACACAGTACAATATCCTTTGAATACAATTAGTTCAGATAAAGATTTAGAACTTATAGATATATGTAATAATGAAAATGTAGGATTAATTGCGATGAAAGCAATGTCGGGTGGGCTTATATTAAATGCAAAAACAGCATTTACATTTTTAAGACAGTTCAAAAATGTAGTCCCAATTTGGGGTATTCAAAGCATAAAAGAGTTGGATGAATTTTTGGATTTAGATAAAAATCCTCCGAAATTAACAGATGAAATTTTAAGAACTATAGAAAAGGATAAAAAAGAATTAGCAGGAGATTTTTGTAGAGGTTGCGGCTATTGTATGCCATGTCCTATGAAAATAGAAATTCCTATGGCTGCAAGGATGTCACTATTATTAAGAAGAGCACCATATGAAAATTTTTTATCAAATGATTGGAATAAAAAAATGCATTTAATTGAGTCTTGTATAAATTGTGGGAAATGCAAGGAAAAATGTCCATATGATTTAGATACACCAAGACTTTTAAGAGATATGTTATTAGATTATAAAGAGTTTTATAAAAATCATAGATGAAACTTTGTTTTTTTCATAGAAGAATCTAAAAAATAATACTGAATTCTTTAGATAGTTATTATACAAGCATTAATATTTATAGTGTAGAGTTATTAAATTTTGGTGAATAATATTTTATATGATAAAATTTATATATAAGTTTTTTGTAAAATTAAAATAAGTCGAGGTGCTTTATGGAAAAAAGAAATTTAGGTAAAACAGGATTAAAAGTTAGTTTATTGGGTTTTGGAGGATTTCATTTATGTGAAATTCCATATCAAAAAGCTGAGAAATTACTAAATGAATATTTAGACAGAGGCGGTAATTATATAGAAACTGCTTCAAGTTATGGTGATGGAGAATCAGAAATAAAAATAGGAAGAGCTGTATCTCATAGAAGAAATGAATTTGTTTTAGTTACTAAAACACAAGATAGGGACTACGAAAATTGTAAAAAAAGCATTGACCAAAGTTTAAAAAACCTCCAAACGGAAAGTGTAGATTTTTTATTGATGCATGCTGTTGATTCTATTGAAACACTGAATATGATTTTATCTGAAAATGGAGCAGTAAAAGCAGCTGAGGAAGCTAAAAAGGCAGGAAAAGTAAAACATATAGGTATATCCATGCATGGACAACCAGATATACTTATTGAAGGAATTAAAAGATATGAGTTTGAAGCAGTTATGGCAACAATAAATTATTTTGACAATTGCAATTTCCCAACTATAGAAAAGGAACTTATACCTCTTGCAAATGATAAAGGAATTGCGATTATATTAATGAAACCATTAGGTGATGGATATCTTTATAAAAATGTTCAAAAAGCTTTTAAATATGCCTTTAATAAACCTGTATCAGTTGTTGTGACAGGTATAAATACAAAGGAAATGTTGGATATGGATTTTGAATTTGCTGAACAGTATACAAAAATGACTAATGGAGAATTAGAAGATTTGCTTTTAAATGCACCAGAATTAGGAGATTATGTTTGTAGACAATGTAATAAATGTATTCCATGTCCTGAAAATATAGATATTCCTAAAATATTTGAGCTTGAAGGTATTTTTGACAGACAAATGAATAGTGGTACTATAGGTGATCCTGGGGAATATGCACTTAAGGAACGACTTAAACATTGGTTTGGAGGAGAAAATAGAGCAAAAACAGAATATTCTAAATTAAAAATAAAAGCAGAAAAATGTACAAAATGTAGAGTATGTATGCCAAAATGTCCATATAAAATAGATATTATTCAGAAGTTAAAAAATGTTGATTATAAACTTAAATCAGTAAAAGGCGAAATATGGGATTAGAGCAGATTTAAATTTTATCAGGGAAAATTAGGCATAATCAAAATTTTCATAAGACAACTTTTTTATGAAAATGCCGATGTTTTGACGGATTTTAAAAAAGTTGACTAGTTTATTTTTTGATTATGCCTAAAAACAATGTACAAATAATCTCTAATGTAATTTTCCATAAAATAATTCTCTTATATAGATATCAGTTGTGAATATAGAGAAACGATAGGAGATATCCAAAAAACATTAGATTATAAAATTAAAGTCTTTTTAAGTACTCCTCGATTTCGATGGATTTGGTCATTTGCCTAACTTTTTCATAAACATACTCTAAATTATTTTTATTTAATGAATTTATTTTTTCCTTTATTTTTAATAAAGTTGACGGACCAATACTTAATTCGTTAAATCCCATTGAAATTAACAATGGGATTAAATTTATATCATTTGCTGCTTCACCACATATACCAACTTCAATATTTGAAAAATTAGCATTATTTAAAATTAATTTTAACATTCTCAGTATTGATGGACTAAAATGTGTGTACAAACTAGAAACTTTTTGATTCATTCTATCAACAGCATTTGAATATTGTATCAAATCATTTGTTCCAATACTGAAAAAGTCAACTTTTTTAGAAAGCATATCTGATATAATTACAGCTGATGGAATTTCTATCATCATACCAACTTTTATATTTTCATTAAAATCCATATTATTTAATTTTAATTCTGATTTTACATTATTTAAAATTAACAGACTACTTTCTAATTCTTCTGTAGATGAAATCATTGGAAACATAATCCTTACATTTCCATAAGAACTTGAACGTAAGATAGCTTTTAATTGGATTTTAAATAATTCAACATTATCTAGACATATTCTTATTCCCCTATATCCTAAAAATGGATTTTTTTCATCGGGCAGTTTCAAACATTCAACTTCTTTGTCTCCACCAATGTCTAAAGTCCTTATTGTAATGGGTTTATCATCTAACATTTCAACAATTTTTTTGTAAAAATTAAATTGATATTCCTCTGTAGGTAGAGATGTTGTATTCATAAATAAGTATTCTGTTCTAAAAAGTCCAATACCCATGCAACCATTTTTTATAGCTGATTCTACTTCGTTTAGAGTTCCTGCGTTAGCATATAATTTTACATTGAAATTATCTAATGTTTTACAAGGAATGTTTTTTAGTTTTTCAAGTTTTCTTACTTCTTCGTCATAGGAATCTTTTCTTTCTGCATATTTTGCAAGAGTTTTTATATCAGGATTTATATGTAATATGCCATTTTCGCCATCTAATATTATCAGGTCGTTGCTTTTAACATGTGATAATAGATTAGGTATTCCAACAATAGCTGGAATACCTAAAGCTTTAGCAAATATAGATGTATGAGAAGTTTTGCTTCCTTCCTGAGTTACAAATCCTAGAATTTGATTTGTATCTAATTGTGCTGTTTCAGAAGGTTTTAAATCTTTTGCAGTTAATATACAAGCAGATGTTAAGCCAGTAGACATGTCATCTGCTATATTTAAAAGACATTTTATAATTCTTGTACTAACATCTTTTATGTCAATAATTCGTGCTTTTATATATTCATCTTCAATTTCTTCTAAAGATGATATTACTGTTTTAGTAACTGAGTCTATAGCAAATTCAGAATTAAATTTATCATTTTTAATAATTGATTTTACATCATCAAAAAAACCTTCATCATCTATTATATCAAGGTGAGTTTGTATAATTTCTGATTCTTTATTACCTATATTTGATTTTGTTTTAACAATTAATTTTTCTAAATCTAACTTACAAGATTTTTGGGCATTTGAAAGTCTTGTTAATTCTTTTTCAATATCATTAATGGGATATTTATTTATAATTAGGTCTCTATTATCCTGTATATAAACTTTTCCTATGGCAATACCAAAAGAGGCAGCAATTCCTTTAATAAGCATTTGAAAATAAACCCCTTTCTAATCAATTTCATTTTCTATAAGGTTTTTTAATTCTTTAATAACTTCATTCTCATCAATACCATCAGCGGTTATTGTTAGCTTAGTTCCTTGATGTGCTCCAAGAGTAAGTAGACCTGTAAGGCTTTTAGCATTACAGCTTTTACTGCCATTTGAAATTTCTATATTTGATTTGAATTTTTTTAATTGACTTACGATTATACTGGCAGGTCTTGCATGAAGACCACTTTTGTTTGTTAAAATTACATTTTTATTTATCATTTTTTTCCTCCAAAATTTTTATATTTTTAAATTTTATCTTGTTTGATTTAATATATATTTTTCAGCTTCAAAAGACCAAAGGCCATGATTTTTACTTGTTATATCAGCAAGATCAGAAAAAAACTTATTATTTTTTCCTTTTTCTTTAAATTCATCAATAGCTGTTAATTCCATCTCTAAATGAGTATATATTAATTTTTTTCCTCCAGAAATAGAAGGTAATTTTAGTATGGTATCTGAAACTGAATTTAATCCACCTATATGTGTAATCATTACTTCGGGTTTAATTAGATTTTTACTTGTCATTTCAAGAGATTCAATTAAATCATAGGTATTACCACCAGTTGTACCAAGTATATGAGTTGATGAATAGTGTATGTCATAATAATTTACCTTAGCAGAAAAATCCTTTCTTTCAGGACCTGCAAAAAAGTTTAAGCAGCCATCTTTTGAAAGTATTTTATTGCCTTGTTCTACAAGAGATTCAACTATTGCATATACATATACATCATCAAAACCTTTTTTATCTGTTGTCATATTTCTTAAATATTCAGTAGGCGATTCAACTTTACTTGTGTTAACATATTTAAGATTAACACCTTTTAAAAGAGCTTCTGCAGGAGAAATAATATTGGCTGCCCTGTCTATTCTTTCTTGATTTATATCAGTTACTACTAAAAGTGCGGGTTTTCTATTACAATTTAACAAATAGTTTATTGCTCCAAGTCCCATGGGACCTACACCACCTAGAATTGCTAGGTTTCCCCTTTCTTTAATTCCCATATGATGTTTGTAAAGTCCATTTGTAGTATGGTAATTTGAGTGGAATGCTCCTATTATACAAGATATAGGTTCTGCGAGTGAGGCATGAAAATATGCCTCACCATCATATTTAATCAAACAATTAAGTTCCATAACTTCATTTGGTACTATTGCATAGGTTGAGTTTCCACCAAAATATTTATAAGAATAACCAGGAGAAAAAGGACTTCCATTATAATTTAAGGCAGGTTGTTGAGCAAATTTATCACCTTCTTTAAATTTGTTTTTCCATTTAGAACCCACTTCAATAATATCTCCTGAAAATTCATGACCTGTAATAATAGGATTTATGGATACATCATTTGGAATTCTTTTATGATTAATTCCCTGTTTTACTGCTTTATATGTTGACATACAAATACTGTTAGTATTTATTTTAACTAATATCTCATTATCATTTATTTTAGGTAATTGAAATTCTTCAAGTCTTAAATCATTTTTACCATACATTCTAACTGCTTTAGTTTTCATATTTGCACCTCAATTTCTAATATAGAATATTTTTATTTTCTGTTATTTATCTCAGTAAAATTAAGATAGCTATTAGGCAGAGTCAAAAAATAAACTAGTCAACTTTTTTTGAAAATTCGTTAAACCATCGATATTTTCAGAAAAAAATTGT
>JBDMZA010000358.1:0-6226 GCA_039770155.1 Clostridiales bacterium | reverse complement strand
AATAAAACTTCCTATATAAATAAAAAATTTAAAAATTTGAATATAATTACACCAACAGCTTTAGAAGAAACTCCTAAGTTTACCACTGCTAATTCTATTAAAAATTCAGTTACACAAACTCCAATTGAAGAAAATCTTGACTCAACAATAGATTCTAAAACAACAACAAAACCAAAAGATGTTGATAAATCTTTAAATGATTCACAGCCACCATTAGGTGGAGCAATAACAATAGAAAGTAATAAAGATTTAAAAAGTTTTAAAGCGCAGGTTGATAATGTATCAGATGTTGGATCTTCAGGAATTGATAAAGTTGTATTCAGAGTGACACCTACAATTGATGGTGTTAAAGATGCTATATTTTTTGATGGAATTAATAAAGGAAATGGAATTTGGCAAATCGATCTTAAATCAAGTGAAATAAATTTAAATACAAATTTATTTCATATTAGACCAACTATTTATGATAAGGCTGGAAATGAAAAATATGTTGGACTTTCGACAAGCAATATGAATATAAAGTACTCAAGTAAAATAAGAACAATTACACCAATAACATCAAATTCAACTTTTGATTTAGAAGTGAGTGATATAAAAGGATTTAATTATTCTGATATAAAAGCAATACAATTTAAGTCGAGACTTACAACAGATAATCCAGATGATGTTAAAAAATATACTATTTCAGATATTATCAATAATAAGTGGAAAGCAACAATTAATATTAAAAGTAGAAATGCTTTTCATTATACAACAATATATATTATTGATAATGATGGTAATGAATACTTTATTGGATCTTCATATGTAAAAGTTTTGTAAATATTTATTATATACTAAAGACAAACTTTTAACATTAGGCAGAATCAAAAAATAAACTGGTCAACTTTTTTTGAAAATTCGTTAAACCATTGATATTTTCAGAAAGAAATTGTCTTATGAAATTTTTGATTATGCCTTACTATTTACAAATAGGAATTTGCTCTTACAACTTAATATATAAATCACATCATATTTGGTCAAAGGACTTGTGAATATTTTAATATTTACAATATTATTAAAAAATACGTATAAATGTAAGTAGTAAGTAAATCACATATAGTAAATTCTTCTAATTATACTAAAATGTTTTTTATGACATAACTCTTCAGATTGTCATATCTATTTTGTTTTTTTCTAATTTTTTTTACAACACTGCTTTGAAGACACTTCAATTTGAGAGCAATATGATGAAAATTATACTTTATAAATATAAAATATTACAACTAACAATATTTATGCTTACTTTAATAGTAAAGAACTAACTATACGTAAAAGAGGTGCTATATGAAAAAAATGTTATTTGCAATAATAGTTATATGTTTTATATGTGTTGGATGTTCTTCAGTGGAGAAAGAGAATTTTATAGGAAATTGGTTAAGTGAATCATACAAATTTATTAGAAATACTGAGATATCAGAAGAAAATGGCAAATTGAATGTTTTAATTCGAAGTGGTGGAAGTGTAGAAATTAATGACTCAAATGATGGATTAACAATATATATTCCAGATGAAATAGGTGCAGCATTAAAAATAGAATATAAAAGAGAAAGTGAATTTGATATAAATAATCCATATTTAGGAGAGTGGTATTCAGAAGTTGAAGATGAAAGAATACGAATTAAAGAGAACAATGGTAAAAGTTTAATTTATGAAAAATTTGAAAATGAGGAATGGATTGAAGATAGTCGTATAAATGAGTTATATTTTATAGATAAAACTGATGTGGTCATGACAGTTGAATATGAAGATGAATACATTGGTGTGATAAAAGATAACTACATTTTATTTGATAATGACGAAAAGTTATATTATTATAGCAAAGAAAATATAATTGAATTTGTAGAAAAAGAAGAAGATGAAAAAGAAGCTATAGAATTATTTGGAGGATTTAAAAAAATAGAGTGATTTAAATTTGTATTATTGTTAATAAAAAGGTTTGTATTTTCAAATTTTATAATAAACTTTAACTGATAATTCAAGTATTTGGTGTCTAATTCTCGTTCAGAGTACTCTTTTACTAATTATTGTACAAACAAAGGTGATACACAATCCATTCCGTTATTTTTAGGTTATTCCTAAGATAAATATTTTATTTTAAAAAAAATGTAAAATAAATAATACCAAAACAAAATTTATTTTAAAATAAATAATACCAAAACAAAATTTATTTTAAAATATAATTTATGAATACATTATATTTTAGCAAAGAAGAAAGATTGATAAAAAAGCAATAAATCATTTGGTTCATAGATGGGATGCATAAAAAATTGGAGAGGAAGTTTTTAAATGGATAATAACACAATTAAATATTACAATGATAATTCAGAAAAATTTATTAATTCAACTTTAAATGTTAATATGAGTGAACTATATACTTTGTTCCAAAAACATGTTAAGTCAGGTTGTACTATATTGGATTTTGGCTGCGGTTCTGGGAGGGATAGCAAGTATTTTATTGAACAAGGATATCATGTTATAGCTATTGATGGTTCTAAGGAATTATGTAAAAAGGCTAGTCAATATATAGGGCAACCAGTAGAAGAAATACTATTTAACCAGTTGTCATATACTAATAAGTTTGATGGAATTTGGGCATGTTCTTCAATGTTACATGTTGATATTGAAGAATTACCAGATATTTTTAAAAGATTGTATGAAGCTTTAAAACCAAGTGGCATTATTCATACATCGTTTAAATATGGTAATTTTTCAGGAAATAGAAGTGGAAGGTATTTTTGTGATTTTACTGAGGACAGTATTAGAAAGCTATTAGTAAATGTATATGGCTTAAATATTATTGAGATTTTGATATCAGATGATGTTCGGCAAGGCCATGAAGACGAAAAGTGGCTTAATGTTATAATTAAAAAGATTAGATAATCTAAAGTGTATGGTATTTTTAATAACTTGAAACTAGTTAATATAACTATAGTTTTCATATAATCACCTAACTTTTTTCTATCTAATGAATGAATATCAAAAAAATAAAGCATGTTTCAATCTATTTTATTTCTGTCAAATCAACATTTTTTTACAATTTGAAACATGCCTATCTATTTATTTTTAGTTTATCCTAAGACGTTTTTTCTGCATTCATAACAATTTTTCCTTGCTGCATTGAAACATATAATATTGACGAATCAATTAAATCACCCCTAATTATCATCTTACTAATATCTGTTTCAAAAAACTTTTGTAAATATCTTTTTATTGGTCTTGCACCATAATTTATCGAATAGGATTCTTCAATAATAAACGAATAAACATCCTCTGAAATACTAAATTTAATATTTCTATCTTTCAATCTATTTTCAATATCCTTTACTGTCATTTTTATAATCTTATATATTTCTTCCTGAATTAAGGGTTTAAACATTATTACTTCATCTATTCTATTTATAAATTCAGGTCTAAAACTATTTTTTAATTTACTAAAAACAACATTTTTAACATCGTATTTTATAGTACCATCTTGTTCTAGACCATCAATTAAATATTCACTACCAATATTTGAAGTCATAATAATAACAGTGTTTCTAAAATTCACTACTCTTCCTTGGCTATCAGTTAGTCTTCCATCATCTAATAATTGTAATAAAATATTAAAAACATCTGGATGAGCTTTTTCTATTTCATCAAATAATATTACACTATATGGTTTCCTCCTAACAGCTTCTGTCAATTGCCCTCCATCTTCATGTCCAACATAACCTGGAGGTGCTCCTATTAACTTTGATACAGAATGTTTTTCCATATATTCACTCATATCAATTCTTACTATATTTTCTTCAGTATCAAATAAAGCTTCTGCTAAAGTTTTTGCAAGTTCAGTTTTTCCAACTCCAGTTGGACCTAAAAATATAAATGAACCTATAGGTCTCTTTACATCATTAATTCCAGCTCTTGACCTAATAACAGCATTTGATACATATTGGATAGCCTCATCCTGTCCAACAACTCTTTTATGTAAAATATTCTCAAGGTTTAATAGTTTATCTTTCTCATTTTCAACTAATTTATTTACTGGTATTCCGGTCCATTTTGATATAATATCAGCAATTTCTTCTTCAGTAACTTCTTCTTTTAATAATCTGTTTGTTTCTTTTTTTTCAGTATGTCTTTCTTTTTCAGCTGCAATTCTTTTTTCTAGTTCTGGTAATTTACCATTTTTTAAAATTGCAAGTTTATTTAAATCATAATCTCTTTCAGCTTTTTCAATTTGTCTTTTTACATCTTCTATTTCTTTTTTCATTAACTTTAGTTTATTTATAGCTGATTTTTCACTTTCCCATTTAGCCTTTAATATTTTAGATTCCTCTTTTAGTGAAGATAGTGTTTGCTCTATTTTTTCTAACTTTTCTTTTACTTCTTTTTCTTTTTTTAATATTGCTTTTTCTATTTCATATTGCATAATCTTTCTATTTATATTATCTAACTCGGTTGGTACACTATCAATTTCTGTTCTAATCATTGCTGCTGCTTCATCCATTAAGTCAATTGCTTTATCAGGTAAAAATCGTTCACTAATATATCTATCTGATAAAATAGCACATGCAATTATTGCGCTATCTTTGATTCTGACGCCATGATGTATTTCGAAACGTTCTTTTAGACCTCTTAATATTGATATCGTTGCTTCAACACTTGGTTGATCAATTATTACGGGTTGAAAGCGTCTTTCCAAAGCAGCATCTTTTTCAATATACTGTCTATATTCATCTAAAGTTGTTGCACCAATACATCTAAGTTCACCTCTTGCAAGCATAGGTTTTAAAATATTCCCAGCATCCATTGATCCTTCTGCCTTCCCGGCACCTACTATTGTGTGCAATTCATCTATAAACATTATAATATTTCCATCTGATTTTTCAACATCTTTTAGTACAGCTTTTAGCCTCTCTTCAAATTCACCTCTATATTTTGCACCAGCAATAAGTGATCCCATATCTAAGGAAAAAACACTTTTGTTTTTAAGCCCCTCTGGTACATCTCCATTTAATATTCTTTGTGCTAATCCCTCAATTACAGCAGTTTTACCAACACCTGGTTCACCTATTAAAACCGGATTATTCTTTGTTCTTCTAGATAAAATTCTAATTACTCGCCTAATTTCATCATCTCTTCCAATGACAGGATCAATTTTACCTTTTTTTACTAACTCAACTAAGTCCCTTCCAAACCTCTTAAGCGAATCATATGTATCTTCAGGATTTTTTGATGTTATCCTTTGATTACTTCTTACTTTACTTAATGCTTCTAAAAATTTTTCTTTATTTATATTATATTTTTTAATAATATTGTTTGTAAGAGTATCATCTCCACTCATTAAACCTAAATACAAGTGTTCAACACCTGCATATTCATCTTTAAATCTTTTTGCTTCATCTTTTGCTTTAATTAGCATTTCATTTAACTTTCTGGATATATACACATTACTGGAAACATTTCCTTGAATCTTTGGAATATCATTAACTTTCTCACTAATATCTTCAAGTATTCTTTCAGATTTTATATTCATAAAATCCATCAACTTAGAAATTAAACCATCTTCATTTTCTACCAAAGTATAGTGTAAATGAATAGGTTCTACTTCATAATTTGAATTTTTTACTGCTAAATTATGTGCATTTTCTAAAACTTCTTGAGCCTTATTTGTAAATTTATCAATATTCATAAAAAACACCTCACATATATTTAATATATTACAAGAAAAGTCATTATTTTATACAATATTAGTAAAAACAAAGTCTTTTAAAAAAGTTGTCTTGAATAAAATTTTATTTTACATTAATCTTCATATCTCATTTAAAACATCACTCTAAATATTTTAATAGCCTTTGACTATCTTTGACCTTTATTTAATTATAGTACTCTTTTAATAAAAAATCAATATAATTACAAAAAATGATTACAAGACATTATTTTTTTGTTTTATCATATACATTTGTAATAAAGAGTTATATCAATTATTTTATTTCTTTAAAATGTAAATAAATTATATTAACAAGAATTATTTTAAAATTTATTTTATTACTTAACATTTGATGTATTTAAAGTGAGACGAAATAAGGCTCTTAGATATTTTTTAACTAAATTAAGAATATTTTTTTAAAAAAGTGCTAGTATCGGTATTTACAAGAAAAGGTATTTAAATTATTATCAAATCACTTTCTCATGTCTATTT
>JBDMZA010000357.1:0-3739 GCA_039770155.1 Clostridiales bacterium | reverse complement strand
TCTCTCCAATTAAAACTTTGATTGTCTCCGACCTCAGGTCCACACTTATTCCCATCATAAAATTGAATTGAATATGATAGTGATTGACCATAATCTGTAGCAGCAGAAACTTGTTTTGTAGAAAATATAAAAATTGATGTAATAATTAATGTGACAACTAACAATGTTGTTACCAATATAATTTTCTTCACATTATTTCACCCCTTCTTTATACTTCTATCAATAAACTTAATTGAAAACCGATATATAGCTAATCAATTTTATAAATCTATTTTTATGATTATTCAAAATGTTAATTTATAAATATTTTTACGGATTTAAAATCATCTATGATAAGGAGAACCTAAAAAATAATACCGAATTCTTTTCGTCTGAAGTTCACTTAAATCGTGCGAGTTCACACTCGAGAATTAGAGTTTATTTTTTTGCTATCCCTAAGAACTGTAAACTGTATAATTTAATACCCACTTTCAAATAAACAAATTATAGAAGTTTATGTTTTAAATGTAGCACACATACAAGTAATAATAAATATAATTAATTGACATATCGTGTACTATTTTGTTATATTTGTTAATGTATTCTAATTTAAGTAATACATAAAATAAATCTAAAATAAAATGACTAAAAATATATTTTTTATGTTGCAAAACAATTAAAAAAGGGTAAGATAATTTTAGAATACATTTTATAGAAAAGGAGTATTTTAAATTATGAAGAAAGATATTGTTAAGATGGGTGGAAATCCCGTTACATTAGTTGGAGATGAAGTAAAAGTCGGAGATAAGGCTCCTGATTTTAGTGCAATAAAACAAGATTTGTCTATATTTAGTTTTTATAAAGAAACTAAAAATAAAGTTAAGGTACTTAGTGTTGCTCCTTCAATTGATACATCCATATGTGATATGCAAAATAAGAAATTTAATGAAGAAGCTTCAAAATTAAAAGATAAGGTTGATATAGTCTCATTGACTGTTGATTTACCCTTTGCACAAAAAAGATACTGTGCAGCTGAAGGTATAGAAAATATTCATTTAGTTTCAGATCACAAAGATTTAGATTTTGGTAAGAAATATGGGTTTGTTATTGAGGAATTAAGATTGTTAGCTAGAGGCATTGTTGTTGTTGATAGTGATGGCATAGTCAAGCATGTTGAATATGTTCCTGAAATAACAACTCATCCTGACTATGATAAAGCTTTGAAAGTGGTAAAAGAACTTCTAAAATAGTTCAAAATATGTTTGTATTATATAAATAAAAACTATTATATTTTAGTATATACTAAAATTTATAATGGTTTTTTATATTATTAACTATTGATTCTGGTCCTAAAATACATGATTAAGGAGAGCCTAAAAAATAATACCGAATTCTTTTCGTCTGAAATTCGCTTAAATCGTGCATTGACTAATTTATTTTTTGATTCTACCTAATGCTTATAAAATCATCTAAAATATAATTATTTGTATTTAATATATATAATTAGTAAATATGGTATGCTATATATCAGAAATATATTTATAGGTAAAAAAAATAAACCTCTTCAACTTAAAAAGATTTATTTTTTTATATTAGTTTAATTATTATTATTGTAGTTAACTCCAAAACTGATTAATTTAACCTAAATCTATTAATGTATATGTTTAGCTTTACCACCTAGCGAATCTCTAACTCTTATTTCATCTAATGAATCATCATATATTGTTTCATCTGATAATTCCTCACCTGTTCTTTCATCTGATATTTCATCAGCTGTTGTTTCATCACCTATTGTTTCATAACCTGTTGTTTCATCTGATGTTTCACCACCTGTTGTTTCATCTGATGTTTCATCACTTGTTGTTTCATCACTTGTTGTTTCATCACTTGTTGTTTCATCGCCTGTTGTTTCATCGCCTGTTGTTTCATCACTTGTTGTTTCATCACTTGTTGTTTCATCACCTGTTGTTTCATCACCTGTTGTTTCATCACCTGTTGTTTCATCACCTGAAATTTGTGATGAAGAAGGGAATACCCATAATGTATCAACTCCGCTAAATACACAGTCTTTATCATAAGTTAACGTTGTTGTTGAACTATCTGTACGAGCAACACATTCACCCATATTTTTAACAGTTGTTCCAATTAAATTCCAAGTACATTTAAATGTTGTATCACCATTTTGACGTATAAATTTTCCTGCTGTATCTGCATAACAATTTGTAACAGTCATAGTTGAAGCAGCGTTAACTTGAAGAACTTTATCATCACCATTATAGAACTTACAATTACTAATACTAACATCACCTTCATCTTTAATAGTTAAAGCATCTTCTCCAATGTCTTCCCAAATAACATTATCAACTGTAACATCACCATAACAATGCACACCATCACAACCTGGTGCTCCAATAACAACATTTTTCAATGTAGCACCATCTTCAAGCCTAAATATTGGATCTTGATCTTCATCTTGGCTTCCATCTCCCATACCAGAAGCTATTATAGTATCTCCACCACCATCATATGTTTCACCAGCAGCTACTACAATGGTATTAGAAATATTTACTGTGCCTGCATTAGCAATCACTGCCGACATAATAAATATTATAGATATTATTCCCAATATCAAAATAACTCTAGACATAGTATTAAACTTTTTTGATGTTTTTTTCATATTTATCGCCTCCAATAATAAATAATATTATATCTTAATGTACTAACCTCTTAATTTATAAGTAAAAAAATTTACTATATCAATATTTCTCTATGAAATCTTAAAAGTTTAGTTTTAGTTTCCGTATTAATGGCAATTTTATCAATATTTTAATAAATACCTCTGTAATTCCTTGAAAAAAAAGTTTTACAGAGGTTCAAATCTTACTCAATTGGGTTGTATTTGATTCATCTTAACACAATCTTATTTTTAAATTTTAGTAAATAAATTTCTTTATGTTTATAACATAATATAAATTTTCGTCTCATATTTTACATCAATTTTAAAATAAATCCGAAAAATATGATGAAAAATTACTTAAATCCCAGCTATTACCATTACTTGTAGTTTCAGAATTATTCTGATTATCTCCATTTCCACTGGATGCAGTAGTAGATAATATGTCTACTATATCTTTTTTAACAGTTGAATTTGTTAAAAGTCCTATATGAGAAGCACCAGGCACTGAGATAGTATCTGCACCACTAATATTTGAAAGTGATGATGCTACAATGGTATCTGCTGTACCAGTAATTGATGTTAGTTCAATTCCTGCTGGAACTCTACTAGTAGTAAGTCCATTTGCACCACCAAGTGTAACAACTTTATCGACTTTATCAGCACCATTTTTATTAACAATATAGTACAAACTATTAGCACCACCCATACTGTGTGCAACTATATCAACCTCACTTGCTCCAGTTTTTTGAAGCATGTTATCTACAGCTTTTTCTATTGCTGCTGAATTAGAAGTTTGATCTCCCATTTTACTAGGTAAATCTAATGCCTCCATTTGACTACTGTCCCAACCATTTTGTTGCAAATATGATTCAATTGAAGAAAAGTTAGAACCACTTCCAGTTAAACCATGTACCATTATAACTGGATTTTGTGAAGTTGCTGCTGAAATTGATAATGTAGAAAACAATGCAATAACAGAAATAGTGACTAAAAGTATAACTATTGTTATAAGAGTAATTATTTTTTTCATATTAAATGAACGCCCCCTCAAAATTATATAATCTATCTAAATGAATTATATAT
>JBDMZA010000356.1:0-2583 GCA_039770155.1 Clostridiales bacterium | reverse complement strand
TACTAATAAAACTTATTACAATTTTACCAATACAAAAAATTCATGGACAATTACTAAAAATAATATCCTCAATTTAATAAAATCAAACATTAAAGTTAATTTAAAAACTGTATTAAATGAAATTAATAAACATGAAATATCTGATATGATAAGTTTTACAAACAAATATAGTATCCCATTTCATGTTTATACCAATGTAATTTCTTATAATGATGGTAATAAAGATCCTAAAAAATTAAATGTGCCATACAATGAAAAATTACAATATTTAAGGTCTTCTAAAATAAATGAATACAACAGTAGTAAAATAAATTGCAGTGTTGGTGAAAATTCGATATCTATTAATCCAGAGGGTAAAATGTTTTTATGTCCAAATGTAAATGAGAAAACTCTTTCAGTTACAGGTGTAAATTTTGCAGATCAATGGAATAAAGTTTTAGAATTAAGAGAAAAATATATACTTAAAAAAACTCCATGTAGTTCTTGTAAATATGGTAAATTTTCAGGTATATGTAATCCTATTTTTGAAAGAGAATTTGATAGTTCAAAAATAATGTTAATTTCGAAATGTAATCTTTGTTATAAATTATATAATATTAAAGATTAATAAATAATTATCACTATAGAACTTGATTTTTATAAAATTATGAAGGGAGATTTAAAATGTTATCACAAGAAAAATTATATTTAAAGAATTTAAATTACTCAGAAGAGAAGATTGGTGATAAAACATTATTAGTTCCAAAGAACTTTTTTGATTCTGACGATATCTTGTATTTTGAAAATAAAACAGCAGAAGATATTTGGCGTTATTTAATAAAACCAAAAAAACTATCTGAAATAGTTGATTATATTAAAAAATGTTTTGACATTTATGAGGTGAAAGAAATAAAAAATGATATTTTGTTATTTATGGATAGTCTCTTGGAAAGACAGGCTATAAAAGAAATTGACGATATTAAAATTATACCTGTTAGCCAAAGCTCAAGTGAAAATCTATCAGAAATTTTAAGTAAAGACATAAAATTAAATCATTCATTAAATGGATCTGATCCAAAAAATATTATGCCAAATGAATTTTATGAAAATATAGTTAAATGGCAAGATAAAACCAATTCAATTGTATATTCAATAGTATTTGATAATAAAGATATTGGAACAATTTCACTAAGCCATATGGAGTTGAATAAAAAAACTGCAAGAATAGGCTATTGGTTAGCAAGTGAATATTGGAGTTTCGGTTTATGTAGTAGAGCTTTTTCAAAGGTTTTAGAAATTGCTAAAGCTAAATCATTTAAAACTGTTTTATGTAGTATACCACTAGATAATAGTAATTCATTTAAAATTTGGAAACACTATAATATTGAATATGAAATTATTGATAATAATTATAAAGTTAGTTTGAATCTTTAGAATAGCCTAAAAAAATTATATTGCATTTTTCATATTGAGAATTACTTAAATCAATTGATTCATCATTCAAGAATGTTGATTTATTTTTTTGCTATTCTTTAATAAAAATAATTTTTGAAAGGAGGTGAGCTTTATGACTAAGGTATATTCTAAACCAGAATTTAAAGAGATTAATTTAAAGGAATTAAATTCTAAAATTTCTGACTGTGCTTGCACTAATTCAGATGATAATCCTTGGCAAGGCTAATTAGATTCTAATCATATTATATTTGTTTAATAGAGAATCCATATTATATGGATTCTTTGTTTTTTTTAGAATTAAATTGAAATACTAAAAAAAAGGAGCCAAAGTAATGATATATTTAGAAAGAAATTGGAATGCGATTATGAGTACATTTGGAGGAAAAACAGATAAAAAGATTCCTACATATGAAATGTTTTTATTTGATTACAAATTAAAATTTGAGGACGAGAATTCAATTTATTATGTAAAAACTCTAACCACATTGGATGGTGTAGAAGGAATTGTATATGTCTTTTGTGGGATAGTAATAAATAAAAATATGCTTGCATACTCAGAATCTGGTTATTTAGAATTTAAACAACTAGCAAATGCAAAACAAGTTGATCTGAGTAAGGAAGAATTGAAAATGGATATTGCAGGATTATTTAAATATTTTAAAAATAATAAATAAATTTAAAACAGTAATAGAGCCTTTTGTTAAAGGATTTATTACTGTTTATAATACTTTTTATTTAGAATTTATCCCCTGTATTCGCAAAGTAAAATTGACATTTTTACCTCTTGATTTGTTATTAATTTAGGATTTAATGTTTTATCTTTAATAGCTTCTAATTCAGAATTTTTATTTTTAAAATACTCTTCATCAGCTTCAAACGAGTCTGTTTTGATAACAAGCTTTTATCTGTAGATATTTTCGGAAAATATCACCATTTTTATTACTGTTACTATATAAGTAGAATAAAAACTAATTGTAAACTCTATGAATATAAAGATGGTTAATATAATATGGATTTCAAAAGCAAATTCCTATTTAAAATTCGGGTACCATAAAAATACATACAATGTATGAGAATTATTCTTTCCACTATTTTCAGTTTCTTAATTGCCCAATCATCTATTGCAATTATTTTAAAGTTTTCAAATAC
>JBDMZA010000355.1:0-3103 GCA_039770155.1 Clostridiales bacterium | reverse complement strand
ATAAAAAAAATGATATAAGAAAATATACACCAGATTGGATAAGAGTATTAGCAATTAGTTATATTTTTTTTATAACTATAATAACAATTTTATTTTACTCATGGTTAAAAGCTGTTAAATTAAGAAAAACTGAAGCAAAGCGAGCGAATATTTTTTTGAGTGCATTAGAACAAAGTGGTGAGATAGTTTTTATAACTAATGAGAATGGATTAATTAAATTTGTAAATAATACATTTGAAAAAGTTACTGGTATATCAAAAGAGGAAGCAATTAACCAAAAAACAAGTATATTAAAATCAGGGAAAATGGAAAAAAAGTATTATGAACTTCTATGGAATAAATTACTAAAAGGAGAAATCTTTAAAGATATAGTTATTAATAAAAAAAAGAATGGAGAAATATTTTATTATGACCAGACTATAACACCTATAATTGAAAATTACGAAAATACTGTTTTGTATATTTCAATGGGAAAAGATATAACAGATAGGATTAAAATAAATGAGGAACTTGTCAAGTATAAAAATGAATTAGAAAAATTAGTATATATAAGAACGAAAGAATTAGAGGAACTAAATAGTAAATTAGTGCTTTCAAAAACTAAAGCTGAGTTAACAAATATAGCAAAAGATGAGTTTATTGTGCATATGTCACATGAAATAAGAACACCACTAAATGCAATTTTGGGATTTTCTCAAATATTAAGTATTGATAAATCAATAGAACCAGAAGCTAAAAATAAAATTAATATTATCAGGAATAATGGAAAACATTTGGTAGATATTATGAATGAAATACATGATTTGTCAAAAATAGAATCAGGAGAACAGGAACTAAAAGAAAAGGATTTTAACTTTAAGAAATTTATTGATGATATAAAAAATATTTTTTATATCAGTATAATGGAAAAAGGTCTTGTATTAAGTTTTTCACCAGAGATGATGTTTCCAGAATATGTTATGGGAGATAAGAAAAAATTATTTCAAATATTTATAAATATAATAGGTAATAGTATTAAATTTACAGATAAAGGAGAAATTAAAGTAAAATTTAAATTTGAAAAGATAAAAAATGATTTGAATATTTATACACAAATTATTGATAATGGAATTGGAATTCCAAAAAATGAACTAGAAACAATTTTTGATAGTTTTAAACAGGGATCAAATAACAATATTGGTGGCACTGGACTGGGACTTACAATTACAAGAGATTTTATAAAACTTATGAATGGTTATATTGAAGTTAAAAGTAAATTAGGAAATGGGACAGAATTTAATTTTATGGTGAGATTAAAATGTTCTGCAGGTACAAAAGTAAGTATTATAAAGGATGATTTAAATATAAAAAAGCATTTGGATATAGATATATTCATATTAGATTCTGATAAGTACAATTTAGTGTACTTAGAAACTATATTAAAAGATAGAGGATTTAATGTTTATCTTTTAGAAACATTAGAAAAATTGGAAGAAAATTTAAAAAATATTGTACCAAATTTATTATTAATAAATATAGATATGGATTCTATAAAGAAAGAAAATAACTTTGAAAGTTATAAAAGTAATAAGAAAAATATTTTAAATGATGAAATATTAAGGTTGGAAGAATTGATAAGAGAAATAAAAAAGGAGCAAAAGAATTTATTTGTTATAGGTATTACATCAAATGTTTATTGTAAGTGTAATTTTACATTTGTAAATCATTTACTATTCAAGCCAATAGAAGCTGAAATTTTATTTCAAATAATTGAAAATAAATATGGTTTAGAAAACAAATGTGACTTAAAAGAAAAAAGAGAAGAAAAAGTAGATGTAATGAAAATGCTTTTAGATGAGGACAATGACAGTATAGAAAAATTTTTAAAAAACATTAAGCCTCAATGGGAAGCTGTATGTAAAAACAGAAGTTTTGATAATTTAACAATATTTATGCATAGAATAATTGAAACTTCTAAGGAATTAAAAATTGAGTATATGAAAATTTATGGAGAAGAACTACTTAATGATATAAAAAAATTTAATATTACAAATATTGAAAATACAATAATTAAATTTAATGATATTTACAAAAAAGAAGAGGAGTTTAGTAATGATAAATGTCAACTTGAAAAATTCTAAAATATTAATTGTGGATGATGTAATAAAAAATATAGAATTTCTTGTAAATGTTCTCTCAAATGAGGGATATTCGATTGGATATTCGTTAAATGGATTTGATGCAATTAATACTATAAAATCAACAAATTATGATATTGTTCTACTTGATATAATGTTACCTGATATAAATGGCTATGATATATGTACACATATAAGAAAAAATTTACATATGAGTATTCCTATATTGTTTGTGACTGCAAAAGGTGATATAGATTCTGTTTTAAAAGGATTTGATGTAGGCGGAAATGATTATATATCTAAACCAGTTAATATTCAAGAATTGTTATTTAGAGTTAAAACACATCTACTAGTAAAAAAACAAGCGGATTTACTAAAAAAGCAAACAGAATTACTTAAAAATAGTAATATAAATTTAGAAGTAAAGGTCAGAGAAAAAACAACAGAACTTCATGAAGCTTTAAATCAATTAGAAGATAATAATGTTAAACTTAAAAGTTTGAATAAAGCGAAAACAGATTTTTTAACATTGATTTCTCATGAGCTAAACACCCCTTTATCAGCTATATATGGTTTTAGTGAGCTTTTAGAAAGACTTATTTCTAATGAAAAACAATTAAAAATGGTAAAACAAATTAAAAAATCTTCTAAAAGACTTATTAGAATTTCTAAAATGTCTATACTAATTACATCAATAAATTCTCATATATATAAGTATAATTTTATAAATGAAACTGTTGAAAATTTAATATTAGATTCAATTGAAATAGAGAAGAAAAATATTAAATCAAAGAAAATAAATATTAGTTATATATTTGAAAATAAAAAACTTAAAGTTAATGTGGATAAAGAAATAATAATAGATCTAATGAGCAGTTTGTTAAATAATTCTGTATAATACTCAAATTATAGTGGGAATATAATAATATGGGTAGTTTTAGATGAATTTTTTGTTTTTATTAAAATATCAGATGAGGGAAAAGGTT
>JBDMZA010000354.1:0-2919 GCA_039770155.1 Clostridiales bacterium | reverse complement strand
TTATATATAGTATGGAGGTAATTACAAATGATAGATATGGAACCCTTCGCAGGTTGGATAATTTCAAAGGAAATTGGAAAAGGCACATATAGTAACGTATACTTAGCAGAAAAAAATGGTATGTGTTCTGCAATAAAACAAATTATTATACCCGATAATGCAAGATATAATATAGATTATTCAAGATTTAGAGGTAATTCCCAACAAATAAAGAATTTTTATAGACCTGAAATTGATAAAATAATGAAAGAAGTTTCAATTTTAAGTAATTTAAGTGGAATCCCAGGTATAGTTATATATCAAGATCATTTAGTAAGAGAGTATAAATTAAGAAGTGGATGGGAAATTTTAATAAAAATGGAGTATCTCACCCCTATTGATAAATATATAAATAAAAATGGTATAACCATAAAAGAAATACTAAAAATGGGTATTGACATATGTTATGCTTTAGAATTTTGTAAAAATGAGGGTATTTTACACAGAGATATAAAAGAAGGAAATATATTAATAGATAGTCGTGGTAAATTTAAACTTTGCGATTTTGGAATTTCAAAAACTTTAAAAAATTCATCAAGTAATCTTACCATTGCCGGTACTTATGGTTATATGGCTCCTGAAGTACAAAATGGCTCAAATTATGACCACCGATCTGATATTTACTCTCTGGGTATTGTAATTTACAAACTTTTAAATAATTGGTCAATGCCTCTTACAAAAAATACCTCCTCATCTTTTATTGAGTCATTACCCAAACCAGCTCATGGAAATGATTTAATTTTCAAAACAGTTTTAAAGGCTTGCGAATATAAAGCAGAAAAAAGATATACCTCGTTCTTAGAATTTAAGGATAAATTATTATTATTATTAAATAAAACTGATAATAAAATCCTTGATTTATGTGTTATTAATGTATTTCATGAAAAAATAAATATGTTTATAGAATCTGAAAATTCTTTCAATAGCAGATTTTTATACAATTCACATAATCATGATATTTCCAACCAAAAAAGTGTTCTAAAAAACTCTAAACAAAAAATTAATAAATCTTCTAATTCAAAAAACGAATTGCTTCTAAATAATAATTCAAAAAAACTATCTGAAATTATATATAATTTGACACATAAGAAAAAATCAAAAATTATTATTTTACACTCCTTAATATTTTTGTTTATAATTTTCACAATAATATTTTTTAAAATAATACTTTCAGAACAAATAAATAAACATGAATTATTTAAATCAAATGAAACTGAAGCATTTGATAATACTAAAATAAATACTGATAAAATTAAATTAGGAGATTTTATAGAATTAGGTCAATATCATAATAAACCTTTGCTGTGGAAATGTTCTGATCTAAATTCAAAAGGCATTCTATTAGTATCAGAATATATTGTTTGTCTAAAAGCATTTGACTCTGCTAAAAAGAATAAAGATACTTCAAACAATAAGAACATTGCATTATATGGTAGTAACAATTGGCATTCATCAACAATACGTGCATGGCTTAATAGTAGAAGTAGTAAAGTAGATTTTTCATCAAATCCTCCTGATACAATATCTGTTTGGAATGGATACAATCCTTATGATAAAGAACCTGGTTTTTTAACAAATTTTAATGATAAGGATATTTCTATAATAAGGGAAACTAAAATTAATAATAACATTGATAAAGTTTTTATATTATCAAAATCTGAAATTTTAAGTATTTTTAAAAATGAAGAAGATAGACAAAGAACACCTACAAAAGAAGCTATAACACTAAGTACATTTAAAAATGAAAACTTTAAACTTAATTATACTTGGTGGTACTGGACAAGAGATAAAAGTAAATCTGATAATTATTCTGTAAACTTTATTGATGGAGATGGTAGCCATAATAATTTTGATAATGCTTATAATGGTAATTTTGGAATTTTACCAGCAATTTATATAGACTCTCCTAATATAAATTCCGGTAAAGGTAAATCTGATAATCCCTTTATATTAGGCAGAATCAAAAAATAAACTAGTCAACTTTTCAAGTATGAATTCCCACAATTTATGTTCTCCTGAGTGTAGAACATTGAAGTCAATTATAATTAACTTAACTTAATTGTAATTGACTTTAATTGTATCTTTATGTTATTTTCTTTATATTATATTAATATAAATTAATTTTTTTTACATAGGAGTGATAAAAATGATTAAAAAAGTATTATATTTTTTTATTTTGATATTTTTTTTATATATAATAAATTCAAACATTTTTTCTAATAGACTTTTTTATATGAAAGTAGGGTCTGCAATGATTAAAGTTAAAACAATAAAACCTATTAAAACTATAAAACCTATTAAAGATAAAAATTCAACTACAACTACTGTTAATCCTACTAGTATTCCTACTATTATTCCTACTAGTGTTAATACTACTAATACCGCAAAAAATCCTGCTGTTTATACTTCTAGTAATATTCAAAATCAGGAACAAAATAATACTAAAGTAAATACTAATACAGATACTCAAAATTCTATAATTAAAGATAATCCACCAATGTATTCAAATAATTTTTCAAATAAGTATAATAAATATGTTGAAAACAAAAATTATAATCAAAATATAAACAACTTTTTTCAGCCTCAAAATATTTCAAGACATCCTGATGGTCCGAAGGTAATTTTATCAAAAAACAATAAAAAAGAGCCTAAAAGTCAATATAAAATTGAAAATATATTAAAAAAATTACCTATTGTAGGTGAAAAATATAGAAATTATATAATACCAGGAATTGTAATACTATTAATAGGAATTACCTATTTAGGGATATCAAAAAAATAACTGCTAAGGGATATCCAAAAAATAAACTCTAATTCTCGAGTATGAATTCGCATGATTTAAGCGAACTTCAGACGAAAAGAATTTGGTATTATTTTTTA
>JBDMZA010000353.1:0-5279 GCA_039770155.1 Clostridiales bacterium | reverse complement strand
TGTGTAGTAACTTTAATTTAACACAAATGGAGTTTTTATCCAAGTCTTTTATAATATATGGAATTATTTGGTTTTAACTTTTAACTCTCAAGTATAATAAACATCATGTAAAACAAGTTCATTATTATCTAATACATTTCCAGTATTTATAACTCCCACTAAATTTATCTGTTTTAAAATATTTTTGTATTTTATATATATAGGAATTAGTGAATCAATTATATTTATATTCATTTTTGTTATAGTCGTTTGAATATATAATTGCTTTCGTTCATCATCTAAAATATCTAATGTATTTATTAGATAATCAAAACTTTTTGTATTATTTCTTAAATAATTATGTTGATTTCTATCTCCATCAAGACTTAGTGAAAATTTATCACAACAATCAATAATTTTATTTGAAATATTATAACCATTCGAAAATATAATAACCTCTCCATCTTTTTCTTTAATGTAATTTATTACTTCAAGTAAATCTAAAGATAATGTAGCTTCTCCTCCAGTTAAAATAAATTTCTCAGTACCAAACATAATTAATTTATCAATAATATACTTTAATTCCTTTAAATAACTTTTTACTTCATAAATATTTTTTAAGTCATTAGAATAATAGCAATGCCTACATCTCATATTACAATCAGATGTTATAATTAAATTTGCACTTTTCGGCATAAATCTTCTCCTTTAAGAATTCAAACCAAGGTATCAATGTAAAATTGTACTTATCCGATATTTCTATAAATAATTCCTTACTTGCCTTTATAAATAATCTTTTAGATTCAGAATTATTATATATATTGATTATGTCAAAAAGTGAATTATGAAAAATGTTACCTACAATATAATTATTTACAAATATATGATATGGGTATATTTCACCATTTTCATTAACTGTTAAATATCTCATATTATTGCCATGATTTGAATGGCATTTCATTCCATTGCAAAGATAAACATTACATGGATGCTCTCTAATTTGATTCAAAGGTATAAAAATTTTAGAAAACATTATTTCTTTATTATTTGCAATTGATATTAATTTTTCAATATCTCCATTGATTCTATATATATAATTTAAATCCAGATTAAAATCCCAAATGATTTTATCAAAAGCTTCCCTCCACATTTCATTATCAAAATTACATATTTCAAAATCTAAAATAGTTTCATAAAATATATTTTTTGATAACATTAGCATTTCCTTTTCAATTTCTGAAATTTTTATTTGAATTATATATTTTATATTTCCTTTTTTCTCTATATTTTTATATAATTTGTTATTCATTTTAAAGAAAACAGCAACATCGTATTTCTCAGTTATATCATAAAGTTCAATCATTTTCTCCAAAATTTCTTTAGACTTATTAATATTAATTACTACTCTATTTATATTCATTTTTTTACAATCACGTAAAATCAATTCTATATAAACTAAAGAAAAATTTACATTTAAAAATTCAATAGTAGCATTTTCTGTTTTTTTATACATTTAATATATTAGCCCACAATAAGGACTTTCCTTTCCTATTTTTAGTTTTTGTTCATATCCAAAAGCAAAACAACCAGTATTACATGACTTTAGCAAGCAATCTTTACATCCTACTTTTGTAAATCTATTAACTTTACAAAAATTTTTTGCTACACTACTATTCCATGCATTATCTATTCCATTTTTCACATTTCCCATATAGAACTCATCATATTTTAATAATTCACATGGATATAAATCACCTTTAGAATCAATATATATTCTTGTTTTTGCCCCATTACATTTAATATGTTCATTAATAATTGATTCAGTATCTCCAATTTTAATATTTTTCAATAATTCTTTATAAAACTTAAAAGCAGTTGTCCCAAATCCAATTTTCTCTAATTTTGTATCTAATTTCAAATTTATAATCTCTATTAATTGATCAAGTATTGTTTCATTTATCGTAATAATTAAATTATTCTTAATTCCCCTACCTATAGGTAGTAAAAGTACGCAACCAAATGAATTTGCACCTTCCCTTTCGCTCAGTAAATAAGTTTCAAAAATATCTTTATAGTTTATTTTTGTTACTACCATTTGAATTCTAAACTTATATTTATTCTTTTTACTCGCTTTCATTGCATTAATTACATTATTATAACTATATTTCCCTCTTAATTCATCATTTACTTGTTGCCTGTAACTGTCCAAACTAATTTTTATCCTAATCAAATGTTTAGGAACATTAATAATTTCATCAAAAAATTTATTATCTATATTTTTTCCATTAGTCACTATTTCAACAAACACATTTGAATTTGTTAATCTACAAATCACTTCTCCTAGTTCCTTACAAAGTGATGGTTCTCCACCTCTTATAGAGACATATATTATTCCAGAATTAATAATAAAATCCACAATTCTAAAAACATTCTTTTTACTTATAAAATCATAGTTTATAGATTTCGCATTTGTACTACAAAATACACATTTTAAATTGCATTCATCAACTATATCCCAAGTAGCATAAAGAGGATTTTTCAATTGTACGATCCCAATATCTAAATAATCTTTATGAATCATTTTTATAAATTCATCTGGATAATACATATATTCACTATTTGGTAATAATGAATTATATTTGATAAACTTATTTAAAATTTTGCCATTCAAGAAAATCACATCCTAAAAATTCATTTTTTATATCTTTTTGTTCACTGTTAAACATCTTTAGAAAACTCCTTGCACTATGTTCCTCAATTATATACGAATTAAAACTGATAGTGTCAAATATATATATTTTTAGTTCAGGTAAATCATCAGCTATATGACACAGAAAATTATTTTTTAATTTATAACTCATAATTTCACTCCTTAAATAAATAACAATATAAAATATCTTCAGACATAATATCATTGTTTTCATTAAATGCTCTGGCCCTACAACCTCCATTGCATATGGTGCTATCACACTTCTTCTTATATTTTTTATTAGTGAAATATAAAAACGAATTTAAAAAACAATTCTTTAAAGAAAATTCGTCATATATGTTGCCATATCTAAAATCATTATCTCTTAAGCTCGGACAAGCTGTTATTTCACCTGTTGATGTAACATATAACATTCTTTTCCCTACTCCACATCCATTTGATAAATTTATATTATAATCTTCATTTTTATTGTCAACTAATTCTTTTATCTTTTTTGTTAAAACTTCATATTTAATTTCTAAATTTTTAGCTCTTCCTTCACTAGATGTAATATCAATATTACAATCTATATTAAAAGATTTAATAAATTCAATTGTTTTTTCTATATCATTAATATTATGCATTCCTAATACTAAATTTACTTTTACTTCTATATCATTTTTTATAAGTTTATTAATCGAACTAATTGTTTTTTTCAAAGCACCATCTTGACCTCTATAACTATCATGAATTTTATCATTGTATGATTCAATACTAGTTATGACAGTCTTTATACCTACTTCTTTCATCAAATTAATATTATCATCACTTGTAATAGTTAAATTAGAAAATATTGTTGTAAGCATTCCATAATTATCTAATAACTTTAAAATCTTCTTAAAGTCTGGATGCAGCATTGGTTCTCCACCAGTTATATCAAATTCATAAACACCTAGTTTTACACATTCTCTTAACAGTTTTTTAATTATTTCTAAGCTTAGATAATCTCTATTATAATTAGAAAAATTTGCATAACAATGATTACATTTTAAATTACATCTATTTGTACATTCTATAAATATTCTTGCTGTATTCAATTTTTTTATACGTTTAACATTATATTTATTTTTCTGTTTAACACTACTAATGATATTTTCATCTAATAAAAAATTTAATTCTTTACTTACATCAGAATAAATATTCAAAAATTCCGATCTTTCAATTCCCCTATTTAAGTAAATTGTTTCAATCATTTCAAATAAGTCCGAATTAATTTTATATACTCTTTTGTTTTTTTTATTTAAAAGTATTTTTTTATTTTCACTTTCATTAAAAACTGTTACAATATCTTGAGAAACAAATAACTCTATTTTAATTACCTCCCCCATAAAATTATTACTTATTACATATTAGTCTTAATAATTTTGGATTCAAATCGAATTCCTTACATAATTTCTTTATATTCTCCATAACTTGTATTCGTTGACTTTTTGGAATATTAGTTTTAGTAGCTCTAATTAATATATTCTTTGGAGTATGTTCTAATTTCACAAAATCAATTAATTGTGTTTTATATCCACAATATTCAAGTATTTGTCCTCTTATTGCATCTGTCATCAGCGATGAAATCCTTTCTTTCACTATACCATACCTTGTTAATGATATTAATTCTTCACTTTTAATTTGTAAATTAAGCTCATGTTGACAACATGGTACTGAAAAAATCATCTTTGCTCCAAAATTTATTGCATTATAAATGGCATAATCCGTCGCTGTATCACAAGCATGTAAGGTAATCACTATATCAACATTATTATCACCTTTATACTTACTTATATCTCCACATATAAAATTTAGATTCTCATAGGAATATTTCTTTGCTACTTCATTACATTTTTTAATAACATTCTCCTTCAAATCAAATCCAGTCATGTTAACTTTTATTTTCCTAATTACTGTAAAATAGTGATATATTATAAAAGTTAAATAAGACTTTCCACAACCAAAATCAATGATGTCAAGTTCCGAATATTCTTCATTTTTTATAAAATCATCAATGAGTTCGATAAATCTATTTATTTGTTTGTATTTATCATACATAGAATGAATTATTTTTCCTTCATTTGAGATCACTCCAATATCAATAAGGGGTTCTATAAATTCACCTTCTTTCAAAATATAATTTTTTTTCCTATTATGTTCATATGTCTCCAATTTAGTTATTTTAGATTTTTTCTTTGTAAAAAAAATCTTTTCTTTTTTGGATAATTTTATATTATATTCATATTTATCATCCCAAGCATCTAAATTCATATATGGTTTACCAAATAAATCAATTAAATATTTTTTTAGATAATCAACCTCAATATTTTCCAATGAAGTATCATTCTTTCTAAAATATTCAATTTGATAATATTCCTTCTTGCTTTTTTTATATTTTATGATAATTTTCCTTATTTTTTCCTTTTTTAAATTAACATTACTAAGTATTATTTTATATGGTTTGAATATAATTACTTTATTTATAATATTTTCTATAGATACCATTTCGACCTCCATTATATATCATTTTTTTATCAATTGAATATCTGATATTAAACCAATATTTTAC
>JBDMZA010000352.1:0-7446 GCA_039770155.1 Clostridiales bacterium | reverse complement strand
ATATTATATGTGTGACTAGTAGAGAATTACAATGAATATATAAACGAGTTTGTCAACATTAAATAATGACATTTATATTTTAAGTCCGTTAACAAAATAATTATAATTAATTTTGTATATTTAGAAAATTTACTAAAAAAAGTATTTTTATTGGGAAAATAATGTGTAAATAATGTGACGAAGAAATGTTTTTTATAATACATTTGACTTGAATTTGTTGTATATTAACTTTTTATATGACAATATATTCATATGAGAAACTTAAGAGTAATATTATATTCTCACTTAGGAGAACTTAAAAATAATACAATATTATTTTTATATGAGAATTGCTAGAAATTAAGTTTCGCTTTTGAGTATTAAAATGTATTTTTAGGATATCATATGGTAATAGATGCTTTAGATTAGATACAATTGAAAGGATTTTAAATATGGGAAAAAGTAATAAACTAATAGCAGTTTTATTTTCTGCTTTGATTGTCTTGTCTATATTTACGTGTTTTGTAATTAAAAACAGGGTTTCAACCAGAGAATATAAGATTAAAGAAACTAAAGAAGTAACAAAGATAATATTTGTAACTGAAAAAAAACCTAACCCCACTTTGGTTACATATAAACCAACTCAATTAATAACAGAAACAATGATTCCAACATCAGAACCTGTAATAAATGATACTAATAGAAATAGAACTAAAAAACCCTCTTCGAATTTATCTAATAGAACTGTGAAATTTTACAATTATAGATTGAATGATAAAATTGGAGCAAATAGCAATATAAAATAATTGATTTTAGGAGGTACAAGGTATAATCAAAAATTTCATAATACAACTAGTTTATTTTTTGAAGTTACTTACTTCAATGTGTTATAATATCTAGTATGCACAAAGAATTTCCTGTATGCATAAGAATATTAGATATAAGGATGAGATTATTAATGATTAAGGAAAAAATCATAAAGAGAAAAAGTAATATACTAACATATGGGCTTACGCCGCCAAAAAAAAATAATAGTAAAGAAAAACTTATGGCAATATCAGAAAAACAATTAAAGAGAATTAGATCAATTGATGTTGATGCTCTTGTTATTTATGATATTCAGGATGAAGCAGAAAGAAATAATGAAAAAAGACCATTTCCTTTCATAGAGACTTTAGAACCAGATTTTTATTCTGATAATTATTTGAATGGTATAGGATTAGATAGAGTAATATATACATGTGTAGGAAAGTATAATAAGGAAGAATTAGTAAAAAAGATAAATAATAATAAGGACAATTTATTGCTTTTTGTTGGAGCTGCATCTAAAAATCAAAAGGTAAAAATGTCTCTTAGTAAGGCTTACAAGAATTTAGAAACTTTGAATAATAATATTCTTTTAGGTGGAGTTACGATACCTGAAAGGCATATGAAAAATAGGGATGAACATCTAAGAATTCTTAATAAAAAATCAAATGGTTGTAAATTTTTTATATCTCAAGCAGTATATAATATTGAGGGAGCAAAGAATTTTTTATCTGATTACTATTATTATTGTATGGAAAAACAAATTGATACATTACCGATTATTTTCACATTAACTCCTTGTGGTTCTTTGAAAACTTTAGAATTTATGAAATGGCTTGGTATAAATATACCTATTTGGCTGGAAAACGAGTTAACAAATTCAAAAGATATTTTGTATGATTCTGTTGAATTAGAAAAAAAGATTTTTAGAGAAATTTATGAATATGGAATTGAAAAGAAAATTCCAATAGGATTTAATATTGAAAGCTTGTCAATTAGAAAAGTGGAAATAGATGCATCTATTGAACTTGTAAATTATATAAGTGAATTTTATAAGATTAGTTAGGCATAGGAGAACCTAAAAAATAATACCGAATTCTTTTCGTCTGAAATTCGCTTAAATCATGCGAATTCATACTCGAGAATTAGAGTTTATTTTTTGGATATCCCAGAATCAAAAATTTCATAAGATAATTTTTGATTCTGCCTTAGGGGATATCCAAAAAATTAATTAAAATATACAATTAAAAAATTTAATTGTATATTTTTTTGTTTTTTTATGAACTTTTTAAAGTCTGAATCGTCTTATTTTTAAAATTAAATTAAAGTGAGGTATTTTATGTTTGATTCAGCGAATTCAGGAGATATATTAAAATTAGTATTACCAATATTGATTTTTCAGCTTTCTATTCAATTATATTGTCTTTTTATAATCTTAAAAAAAGGTGTTGCAAACTTAAATAAAACTTTGTGGATTATAATTGTTTTTTTAACCAATTTATTTGGACCTATAATTTTTTTATTAGTGGGAAGGAAAAAAGATAATGATTAAAATTAATAATTTAACAAAGTACTATAAAAAAACGAAAGTTTTAGATGGACTAAACTTAGAAATAAATGATGGCGAAATTTATGGTTTTATAGGTCAAAATGGAGTAGGTAAGTCAACAACTATGAATATTTTAACAAAAATTATAAAATTTAATTCAGGCAGTTGTTTTGTAAATCATATGGATATACTAAAAGAAAATATAAAAAAATTAAATTTAGGTTATTTACCTGAGGAACCTAGATTCTATAATTATATGACACCAAAAGAATATTTATATTTTATAGGTAAAATATGTAATAAGAATAAAATAGATTTAAATTTAAAACTTAATGAATTGTTGAAACTTGTAAAGCTAGAAAAATTTAAAAATAAGCCCATAGGAACTTTTTCCAGAGGAATGAAACAACGAATGGGAATTGCTGTTGCAATTTATAATGATCCAAAAACAATTATTTTAGATGAACCATCTTCAGCATTGGACCCAGAAGGAAGAAAAGATGTTATTGATATAATTAAAGAGTTAAAAGAAAAGGGGAAGACTATATTAGTGTCTACACATATTTTAAATGATATAGAAAAAATATGTGATAAAATTGGAATTTTAAAAGGTGGAAAAATAGTAATTGAAGACAATTTAAATAATTTAATGAAAAAATATATTCAACCCATTTATGATATTGAGTTTGAATATAGTATTAAAAGTCATTATATAAAACAAATAGAAGATTTAGACTTTGTAGAAATGGTAAGAGAGAATAATAACAAGTTAAGTATTAAAATAAATAATATAGAAAAAAATGGATTTAATCTTTATAAAAAAATTATAGATTTAGAAATTTTACCTTTATCTATTATTCAAAGAAAGAATAGTCTAGAAGAAATTTTTATTGAGGTGGCGAAATAATATGAGTACATATATTGGATTTTTGTATAAAGAAATTATCGAAGGTTTAAGGACGAAAAAATTTTTAATTATTTCAGTTGGGTTTATATTTTTTGCTTTAGCAGATCCTGTTCTTTTAAAATTGACTCCAGAAATATTAAAAAGCCAAGCAAAAGGAATGGATTTTAGTAAATGGATAGATATTAGTCAAAAGGCTGCAATCTTAAAATTTACAGATGATCTTTATCAAATAGTATCTCTTATTATTGTACTCACATTAGTTGGTATAATATCTTCTGAAATAAAAAATAAAACTTTTGTTTTTCCTTTTTCTGTAGGAAGTAAAATTAATGGTATAGTTTTAAGTAAATTTACTGTTTATAGTATTTTTATAATAGTTTTAACTCAAATTAGTATTTATATAAACTTTGTTTATTCAAAACTTATATTTGAGGATAGTAATTTTTATTTTTTACATGTTGTAAGAATAGGGATTTTTTATGGAGTATTTTTTGTGTTTTTAGTAAGTTTAATAATATTATTCAGTTCATTTTTAAAAAACAGTATTGTTTCAGCTCTATGTGTTTTAGGAATTGTATATATTATGCCCATCCTTAATAATTTTTCAGATATAGGTAAATACTTACCTGGAAATGTTTTATCAATAGCTAAAAAATATAATAATTCTATTTCTAAAACTGATATAATATCTTTAACAATAATTTTTGTTTTAATTATAATTTTCAATTATGTTGCCTATAGGAATTTGTCTGATGTTGAATTGTAAGAATAATTGATTATGGATAACTGCTTATTCTTAAATAGTAAGGATATGATTTAGTTGAAAGAAGATATACTAATAAATAAAGCTAAAAAAGGAGATAAAAAGTCATTAGAAAAACTCCTTTATAACAATTACAAAATAGTTTATGGTTATCTTATTAAACTTTGTTTAGATGAAGATATTGCAAAAGACATTACCCAGGAAACAATGTTGAAAGCCATTAAGAATATAAAAAAATTTAATGGAAGATCTAAATTTTCAACTTGGCTTATATCAATAGCATCAAATAAATATAAAGATGATATTAAGAAGAAAAAAAATACAGACTTTTTAAATATTAATGATAATATTGTTTCTTCAATAAATGATGTGAAAACTCCAGAAAAAATATTTTTAGATAAGGAAGACTTTAGTATTGTTAAAAAAGCGCTACTGTTATTGCCATATGAGAAGCGAAAAGTTTTTATACTAAAACATTATTATAGTTATTCTTATGAAGAAATTTCTAACATATTAAATTGTCCTTTAGGTACAGTAAGATCAAGACTTCATTATTGTATAAAAAAACTTCGTGAAGTTATGGAAGGTGATTATGAGTGAATAAAAAATGTGAACATATAAAGGGTTTATTAGTAGATTCGAGTTATGGTGAGATAGATGAAAATCATATAGTGAAAAATCATTTGAAAGAATGTTCTGAATGTTTGGAGTTTTATGTATCAATAAATGATGTAAAAGGACTAATGGATAATTTAGAATTGAATGAAGATATAGATCCTGTAATAATCGATGAAGTTTTTTGCGAATATGATAAAAAAATGAAGTTTAAAAAATTTATTATTGAATATATTTGTTTTGTGATTACTTCAATAAGTGTACTTGCAGCTTTTATATTTTTAATTAATTTAAATTTTATCTTATATTTTCTATTTTTACAAATAATAAGTATTGTGTTGAGTCCATTTATAATTCTTATTATTTTAAAAATAAAAAACATTAATTATGGGGTGTAATGATGAATTTTATTGAAGAATTAAAGAGACTTGATAAAGTACCTTTAAATGAAATACCAATAATTTTTTGGATAGTTTTATTTTTATTATTATTTATACAGGGGACATGGATTTTCTATGATGCTTCTAAGAGAGAGGCAAATAAATGGATTTGGGGAATTTATGGGTTATTAAATGTACCAAGTAGTTTATTAGTATATTTGATAGTAACTAGAGTTATTTTAAAATCTGTAAAATGCAAAAATTGCAATAAATATACTTATGAAAAATATAAATATTGCCCCTATTGTGCAAGTAAGATAAAGTAATAAACTTAAAAAAAATTCATTAATAAAATACTGAAAAATCCTAAAATATTAATATCTTTAGGATTTTTTGATTATGCCTAATGTTGATTTTCTATTTTTTCAGCTAATTCATTTAAATAAGTCCATCTATCAATTGCACTATCCAGTTTTTTTGCTACTTTCTCTTTTTCTTCTAAATAACTTTGAAGTTTTTCATAATCTGATAAGACCAAATCAATCTTGTTGTTTATTATATTTAGTTCTTTTTCTAAATTTTCAATTATATTATCTATTTCTTCAAATTCAATTTTTTCTTTAAAGGTAAACTTTAAAATGGTTTTCTTTTTTTGAAAATTATTTTTTTTATCATTTTTTTGCTTATCTAATTTTTTATTTGTTTCATTATTTGATTTTAAATTATAATAATCATTATAATTTCCACTTATTTTATTTATAAAACCATTACCTTCAAAAGCAAATATTTTATTTGCAAGTTTATTTAAAAAGTATCTGTCATGTGATACAGTGATTACTGCACCTGGAAAGTTTTCAAGATAATTTTCTAAAATTGTAAGAGTATGTATGTCTAAATCATTTGTAGGTTCATCTAATATTAGTACATTAGGTGATTTCATAAGTATACTTAATAAAAATAACCTTCTTTTTTCTCCACCAGAAAGTTTTGAAATTATTGACCATTGTACCGTAGGTGGAAATAAAAAATTATCTAACATTTGTGAGGCACTTGTTTCGCCATCATCTGTTACTATAAATTCAGCAATTTCTTTTATGTATTCAATAACCCTTAAAGATTCATTCATTTCCTCATTTTCTTGTGAAAATAATCCTAACTTAATAGTTTTGCCAAGTTCTATACTTCCAGTATCAGGTTTTAATTTATTTGCAATCATTTTTATTAAAGTAGATTTACCTATTCCATTTGGTCCAATGATTCCAATTCTATCATCTTTTAATAAATTATAACTAAAATTTTTGAAAAGGATTTTATTACTGTAATTTTTACTTATATCTTTTATCTCAATAAGTTTTTTACCAAGTCTTGATTTAGCAGTACTTATATTTATTTTACTATCACTTAATAAAGATTTTTCTGATTCTAGTTTTTCAAATCTGGAAATTCTAGCTTTTTGTTTTGTAGTACGTGCTTTAGCACCTTTTTTAATCCACTCTAATTCTTTTTTAAATAAATTTATTCTCTTTTTTTCATAACTTTGTTCAACTTCTTCTCTTTCAGCTTTCATTTCAATATATTTAGTATAGTTGGCTTTGTAACTATAAAGTTTTCCATTGTATAATTCTATAATTCTATTTGTTACTCTATCTAAAAAATATCTATCATGAGTAACCATTAAAAGAGAGCCTTTTTTATTAGATAAATATTCTTCTAGCCAATTTATTGTATTATTATCAATATGATTTGTAGGTTCATCTAATATCAGTAAATCAGATTTTAAAAGAAGTGCTCCTGCAATAGCAATTCTTTTTCTTTCACCTCCTGAAAGATTACAAATATTAGCATGGTAATCAGTTATTCCGAGCTTGGTAAGTATGCTTTTAACTTCACTTTCTATTGTCCATGCTCCAGTAGTATCCATTTTTTGACTTAATAACAAAAGTTTTTTCCCTAAATTAATATCATTTGGATTATTTTCGATTTCATTTAGTACTAATTCATAATCTCGAATTAATTCCATTATAGGAGAAGCAGATCTGAATATATGTCCAATTACAGTTGTTTCTTTTTCAAAAATTGGATTTTGAGGTAAGTATTCAATTTTTAAATTATTACGTTTTATTATATTTCCAGTATCATATGATTCTATATTCGCAATAATTTTAAGTAGTGTTGATTTACCTGTGCCATTTATTCCTATTAATCCAATTTTTTCTCCTTCATTTATACCAAATGAAATCTCATTAAATAATGTTTTTTCACCGAAACTTTTAGATATTTTTTCTGTAGATAAAATGTTCAAAAAACCTTCCCCTTTATTTATAATAAAAATAATTTAAACTTTAATTTAGGCAGAATCAAAAAATAAACTAGTCAACTTTTTTTGAAAATTCGTTAAACCATCGATATTTTCAGAAAAAAATTGTATTATGAAATTTTTGATTAT
>JBDMZA010000351.1:0-4026 GCA_039770155.1 Clostridiales bacterium | reverse complement strand
ATTTTATGGATGTTACCTATAAAAATTATCCCTCATAATATATTATCGGAAAAAAACATATTTATTTAATAGTTTTTTTAAAATTTTTTATTTATTTTTTAAATTTTTACCTAAAAACTTTTTCAATTTTATCATACAATTTATTATTTTAAAATCTGACTTTATTTTTTTGTTGTTCCTAATAAATTATTTATCCTTTTTATTTAAATATCTCATACCTATAGCTTTTGATTTTTCTTTACTTTCATTATATAACTTTTGTTTAGTTTCTGAAACCGCACCACTTAAACTACTTTTTAAGTTTTTCTCACATTCATCACAATATCTGCCTGATTTTATTGATTTACCACAAGATTGACATCCCAAAAACATATTACTATCAGCACTATCAATTTCAAGTCTACCTTCTCTTAAATATCTTGTTAACTTTTTTGTACTTATTTCTAATGCCTGTGAAACCTCTGTCATACTTGATTTTGGATTATCATATAAATATTCCTTAACTTTTTTAAAATCGTCTTTTTCTTTCTTAACGCAATCATCACATATCACACTACTTACATATGTATACATTTTACCGCAGCTTTTACAATTTCTAACATCTCTCATAATAATCACTCCTATAAGTTAATATTATTATAAAATTCTTTTAAAGATATCCAAAAAATAAACTCTACTTTTCGAGTATGAATTAAGCAAACTTTAGATGAAAAGATATGTAGTGTACATAGAATTATTTATTTTTAAGTTTAATTTTGGAATATTTGTTTCAGATAATTAGGAAGCCCTAAAAAATAATATCACATTTTAAACTCTGAAAATCATGTACTTCATTATTTTAAAATGTAGATTTATTTTTGGATGTCCCTCATCGAAATGGATAATAAATATATAATATTATTTTAAAAATTAAAATTACTGCCTGAAGCCAAAACTAAAATAGTAATTTCAATCACTCCATTTAGTTTCAGTACTCTGCTACATTCATTTAAAGTTGATCCTGTTGTAAATACATCATCAATTAATATTACTTTTTTACCTATTAGAAAATTCTCACTATCTAAAACTTCAAATGCTCCTTTTAAATTAGACATTCTGTCAAATTTCGAAAGATCATTTTGATTCTTTGTTTTCTTTACTTTTTTTAAATACATTGAGCCTTCTTTAATTTTTAATTTCTTAGACAAATTTTTTGAAATTAAAAAAGATTGATTGTATCCTCTTGATTTTAATTTTTCATTATGTAAAGGGACACTAATTATTATATCAAATTTTTCGTATTTTGTCATGTTTTTTGTAGAAAATTGTATAATATCAGCAAATTTCTTTCCAAAATCCGACCTCCCATTAAACTTAAAGTTCTTTATAGCTTCTTTAACATCATCAGCATACTCAAAAATACATATAACCTGATCAAAATAAAAATTATCAATACTTTTTATAAGAGGTTGCTTTTTGTACTTAAAACTCAAATTTTTATAACATTCTTGACAGCTAAATAATTTAGTATCAAAATTTATTATTTTTTGACAAAAAATACATTTAGGAGGAAATATTAAATTTGTAATTCTTTCTATTAAGTCTTCCATAATATTTTCATTTCTCATTTTTTAGGGTTTCCTAACTGTTATTTTCATATACAGAAACTATTTTTTCTCTTAAACTTGAAAACCTTTTAATCTCAATCTCGTTTTTTATCATACTTTCCAAAACTGTTTTCTTGCCTACAATAACTACTAAATCTTTAGCTCTTGTGATTGCTGTATACAAAAGATTTCTTGTCATTAAAATATTTGGACCTGAATAAAGGGGAATAATAATAACTGGATATTCACTCCCTTGACTTTTATGAATAGTTATTGCATAGGATTTTTCAATTTCTTCAAAATTAGTATAATCATATTCAACATATCTTAAATCATCAAATAAAACTAAAACTTTTTTATATCTTTTATCAATAGATTCTATTATTCCTGTATCACCATTAAAAACACCTGATCCTGTCTCTGTAATATTATCTTTCTTATACCATTTTACATTATAATTATTTTTTATTTGCATAACTCTGTCACCAATTCTAAAATATGAATCCCATACTTTTAAACTTTCTTTTATTCCATCATCAGGATTCATCCTATCTTGGAGTTTTATATTTAAATTTATTATTCCAGTCTCACCTTTTCGCATTGGTGATAAAACCTGTATATCCTTAAATGGATCATACTTGTATTTATTTGGTAATCTCCTGTGACATAAGTCTGATACTGTTTCTGTAATATTTTTCGAATTACTCTTTTCTATAAAGAAAAAATCTTTTCCCTCAACATTCAAATGAGGAAACTCTCCTTTATTTATTCTATGAGCATTAACTATTATCATACTTTCTTTGGCCTGTCTAAAAACTTTTTTTAATTTAATAGTCTTTATTAATGAGGAATTTATTATGTCTTTTAAAACATTTCCCGGACCAACTGAAGGTAATTGATCTATATCTCCTACAAAAATGACTTTAGTTCCTATCTTCACTGCTTTCAATAAACTACACATCAATCTTATATCTACCATAGAAACTTCATCTACTATAATAACATCAGTTTCTATAGGATCTTTTTCTCCCTTAAGAAAAAATCTCCTTTTATCATTTTCATTTATATTAGCCTCTAATAGTCTATGTATTGTTTTCGCTTCCCTACCGGAAGACTCAGTCAATTTCTTAGAAGCACGACCTGTGGGAGCAGTTAAAATTATATTAAGACCATTTTCTTCTAAAATATCTATTATAAATCTTACTATTGTTGTTTTTCCTGTTCCAGGTCCTCCTGTAATTACCATAACACCATTTAAAACCGCTTCTACGACAGCTGTACTTTGTTCAGATGATAGTTCTATATCTCTTTCTTTTTCAAAATTTGAAATAATATTTTCTAATTCATTAGTATCTGTTTCAAATTTAACTTCCTCTAAATCAAATAATTTTTTACTTACATATAATTCATCAAAATATAATTTATATATATATACTCTTTCTTCATCATCTATTTTTTCTATATAAATTTCTTCTTTAAAATTTAAATTTATTATAATGTTTTCTATGATCTCAACATCAATTTCTAGAAGTTCAATAGCTTTCTTTTTAAGGTAATTTAAATAAATATATGTATTACCTCTTTCAGCATAATCATTTAAAATATAGATAATACCACTTTTAATTCTCTCTTCTGAACCTTGAGATACTCCAAGTTCAATAGCAATTTTATCAGCATTTTTAAATGATATTCCATAACTTTCATCTACTAAAATATATGGATTACTTCTAATAAGAGTTAAAGTTTTTGACCCAAATCTGTTATACAACTTAAAGGCACTTGCCTGATCAATTTTATAATTCTGTAAAGTTGAAATAATATCTGTTAATTCTTTTTGTGAATTAATTATATCTTTTATCTCTAAAGCTTTATCAACAGATATTCCCTTAACCAAGGATAATTTTTGAGGATCATTTTGTAAAATATTAAATGTATCATCACCAAATTTATTTATTATCCTATTCGCTGTAGTTTTACCTATTCCTGTAAATATACCTGATGTCAAATATTCTTTCAAACCTTCTCTTGTTTTAGGTTTGATTCTCTCAAAACTTTTTATGGAAATTTGGTCACCATATTCTGGATGCGAAACCCATACTCCATTTATTCTTACATATTCTCCCTTTAAAATTCCAGGCATATAACCTACAGTAACAATAAAATCTTTATCTGTACTTATCCCACAAATTTTATATCCGTTATTTTTATTTTCATAAATCAATTCCTCAATAAAACCCTCTATTTCTATCACTTTAACCAACCTATCTAATTAAAACATATTCATTTCTAAAATTATATTACTTTTAGAATTTTAAACAATTTTTCTTATGATTTTCTTTACTTTTAGGCAGAATCAAAAAATAAACTAGTCAACTTTTTTTGAAAATTCGTTAAACCATCGATATTTTCAGAAAAAAATTATCTTATGAAATTTTTGATT
>JBDMZA010000350.1:0-4803 GCA_039770155.1 Clostridiales bacterium | reverse complement strand
GATACCAATAAATAATAAAGTTGCGTTTGACAATCCCATTTGTCAAAATGACAATTCGAATTCTCAATTTGACAATACGAAGTCTCAGTTTGACAAATCATATTGTCATGGTGACAAAACAATACCAGAGATTACAACAAATATTACTACAGAGAATATATCAGAGATTACAACAACAAATTCTAAAGATAAAGAAATTAATGTTGATGTTGAAGAAAATGTATTTCAAAATTCAAATCCAAATATTTTAAAATCTAAAGTTAAAAACATAGCAAATGAATTCTCAAAGATAATAGGAAAAAAATCTACAATAAAAGATTTAAATACAATAAAAGAAATATTAAACCATGAAACAGTGATTGAAATACCTTTAGAAAAAAGAGAAGAGATAATAAATACAACGATTTTAAGAGAGTTTAATAATTTTATGAAACGAAGCCCAGGTAGAAAGATAAACTCATTTAAATATTTCTATCAATCTATTATTGATGAGTTTGAAAATCATTTTGAAATTCAAAATATAGGAGATCCTAAAGGCGGTTCTTGCAACAATATGACAAATAATGAAATTGAAGATTTTTTTAATACAGCATGGCTAAAGTATCCAAAAAAAGATGGTAAAACTCAAGTATCTCTGGATCAGAAAAGAATAATTTTTGAACTTGGAGAAGAATTTTTAAGAGCTATAGACAGATATTTGAAATATGATACTGACTTGATTTTAAATGGTGGTTGGAAGGAATTACAACTTGGGAAAACATTTTTCAATTCAGGATATATTGATTGGACTGATAAAGAATTTGAAGCAAAACAACAAATACCTGTTAAATCACAAGCTGAGAAAAATAAAGAAAGAATATTGAATTTTTATAAGAATCAAAAGGAGGCGGGGCTATTATGACCTCAGATCAAGCTTATACAACTTTAATTAAGATAACAAGTTTATACAACAAAGTTTTAACAGATGAACAAATAGCAGTTTGGATGGACGAACTAAAACCACTTGATGAGATATCGACTCAAAAAGTGGTTCGAAACTTAAAATCAAACAATCTGTATTCTTGTTATATGCCTACTTTACCACAATTTTTATCACTTTACAAGGCAAATAATGGCAATAACTGTAATGATGAAATAATTCAAGATTATTGTTTTGTTTGTTGTAATAAAGGATTTGAAATTATACGAGAATACACTACTGTTGACAATATTACACGTTTTTATGAATATATGCTCCATTGTGATTGTTGCGAAAAGGGTAAACAGGAAGAGATTAGTTATAAAAATGTGTATTCTGAACCCATAAGCAAATATTTTAATGTTAATGATTTGGCTCGTATTAACAGAAAAAAGAAAGAAGAATCCCTTAAAAGAAAAAGACTTAATCAACCTGATGAAGCAAGAAAGAAATTTTATAAATTGTTATCTGGAATATATTAAAAGTTTCTTTTAATCAAGACTAAGAGACAGCCAAGAGATAAATCTACACTTTAAAATAATGAAGCACATGATTTTAGTGAGTCTCAGATTTTAAAAATGTAATAATGTTTTTTAGGCTATCTTTAAATGAATATTTTGAATATGATAATGATTTTTTAAAAGAGATAGACATTAAGTTTAATAGACTAATATTTTCTTCAATAAGTAAAAAAGATTTTGAGATATATAAGGATTGATGGAGGATTAAAGAAATGTATATATTATTTGATACTGCTTTTATAGGTATAACTATTCTATTAAAAGCAGTTATTTATTTTTCTCTTGGAATAGTTAAAATATTTTTTTCAACTAAACAAGAAAAGATAACATTCTTATTGATTTTAGTCTGCGTATGGGTTGATGCATATATTATTTATCCAGATGTGGAGTATTGGATACATTTATTAATATTTATGCTACCAATTGCTTATTTAATAAAGATTGGAAGGAGCTGTTAATATGATTTTATTTACTTCAAATCAAACAGAAATATTATCAAAACTCTCACCTATTATTTATACAGCCGTAGCATTAGCTATAATATACAGCTTTATACAAAGTATTATAAAAGGTGAGTTCAAGAAAATGATTTTACAAGTAGTGATTTGTGCAATTGTAGCATATATGGCTCATGACTCTGATTCATTATTTCAATTGGGAAGCTTTTTCGTAAATACAATAACAGGATTTGGAGGCGATATATTTGGCTAATAAAAATGAATCAAAAACAGATTGGTTAGAACCTTTATATGAATTAACAAAGAAAATTTTCTTTAAAACACTTTCAAATATGTCATTTAATAAAATAAAAAATATTTATAAAACAAAAGAGAAATGGTTTTATATAGCCTCAATACCTTTTAGTTTTTATCTGATTTTTAAATTGGATAGTATTAATCCTAAAGTTGAACTTCCAAAATGGGTGTATTTATATACCCTCTTTGGATATTTAGTTTATAAAGCAATTTATTTAATAGGAATTGAACACAGTTATTCTGTGAGATTTAGGGGATTAGCTGAAATGTTTAAAAATAAAGTTAAAGTAATGGAAGTGATAAAAGATAAAAAAACCAATGACATAACTTATATTTTACATAGTTATATTGCTAAAAATAACATTGATAAAAATACAGATGAAATAGCACATTATTTAAATACAAATATTATTTCAATAACTCAAAATAAGAAAAATTTTAAGCAAATCTATATAAAAACAAATAAATTTCTAGAAGATGACACAGTTAATTTTAATAAAAATAGTATTGAAAATAAACTTATATCGATACTTAAATTTTACAATTTCAATCCTTCATTTTTAAAAAAGTATGAAAATGAATTTTTAACATTTATTAAAATTAAATGCCAGGCAGATATCAAAAAAGTTTTAAGCAAGCAAAATGATATAGCAAGCAAATTAAAATTAGCAAAGGAAGAACTTAATATAAGAATTGAACTTGATTATTTTATATTTGAAATTAGCAAAAAAGATTCAAAGACTTATTTATTACAGAATCATATTGATATTGTTGATATAAATAAAAAATATGAAATTCCTGTTATTTTAGGAATAAATCAAGCAACAGGGAAAATGGTTGTCGAAGATATGACAAACCTTTTACATACTCTTATAGGTGGAACTAGTGGAGGGGGAAAATCAAGTTTCTTTAATTGCTTGGTACAATCCATTATGTATTTTGGCTCAGATGTAACATTTATCATGGCTGATTTTAAACGAGTTGAATTATCGCAATATAAAAACTTTAAAAACACTATATTTATTAAAAAACAGGAAGTATTTTTGGAAACACTAAAAAAATTGGATCAAGAAATGGAGAATCGTTATGATTTGTTTGAATCTACAGGAGTTAAAAAAATTCAATCATATAATTTAAAGCAAAAAAAGAAACTTCCATTTATTATAGTTTGTATTGACGAGATTGCTGATCTTAGAGTAAATAATAATGAGAATCTTACAGAAGATATTGAGGATATACTTACAAGGCTTTTAAATATGGGTAGAGCCGCAGGAATAATAATTATATGTGCTACTCAAAGACCTAGTGCAAAACAACTAAATACAGAATTAAGAGATAGACTTGTTACAAAAATAAGTTTTCAAGTAACAGTAAAAGAAACACAAAAGATGATCGGAGTCTATGGTACAGAAAAATTAAAAACCGGAGAATTTATAATAATATCTGAAAAATACGACAATGTAAGATTTAAAGCACTTTTTATTGATGAAGATAATGGAAAAAATAAAGTATATGATAAATTATTTGAAACTTATGGAGGTAGAAATGATGCTATTAATGCCAGAGAGGAAAAACAACAAAAAGTTAGTCTTATTAAAAATTAAATTTGATAAATGGAAAATAAGATTAACAAATAATAAATTAATATGTAAAATTATAAAAATTAATAAAAACAAATTACACGACAAATCATACGACAATGGCAAAAATTTTGACGACAATGAGGCTCTTACGACACAAAAGAATTTCAAGATAAATATCAATGCTAAATCAGTAAACAAGCTAATTATAACTCTATCACCTTACGAGATTTCAAAGGAAAAAAATTGTGATTTTGAAGAAGAAAATAAAGTGTCGTCAAAAAATGATCAAGATTTATATATACAGTTCGCTTCTTTTGTTAAAAATAATAGTCAAGGCTCTAAAATACCAAGTGCCAAGGAGCTAGAAACTGTCTTTGACATATCAGAGAGGAGGAGAAGAAAGTATATGGCAAAAATGGAAAGTGAAAGTCTTATTGAAAAGCAAGGTAAGTTATATAAATTAATAAGTAACAATTTATTTAAGGATAATCCTAAGGAAGGAGAATTGAATGGATAGAGATATAAATAAAATCTTAGAATTAACAAAAGAAATTAGAATTCCTTTAAGTGTAACGTTTGAACTTACATACAATTGTAATTTTAATTGTGTTTATTGCTATCAAACACCATCAAAAAATAGAATTCAAGAATTGAGTTTTTTTAAAATTACTAAAATATTAGATGTATTAAAGAAAAATGGTTGTATTTATCTTAAATTTACTGGGGGAGAACCCTTAATAAGAAAGGATTTTGAAGAAATATATAATTATGCCTATGATAGAAATTTTAAAATTTCTATCTCTTCAAATGGAAGTTTAATAGATGAAAATTATTTGAATTTACTTAGAAAAAATAAACCAGAATTAATAAATATATCACTATATGGTGCTACTAATAAAACTTATTACAATTTTACCAATACAAAAAATTCATGGACAATTACTAAAAATAATATCCTCAATTTAATAAAATCAAACATTAAAGTT
>JBDMZA010000349.1:0-3901 GCA_039770155.1 Clostridiales bacterium | reverse complement strand
TTCGATACCTTGTTGATTTTCAGATTCAATGGCATTACTACAATATATATTAAATCCACTATGTTCCCAACTTGACATGTTTTGTATTATGAAATCCTTGTATAACTAACTTTTACACTATATATTAGATAAACAATTCATATTATCTATCAAATAAATTGAAATTCCACATAAGATTCAACATACTTTTCAATTATAAATATTTCCTTATTTATAATGTTGTGCTTGAACATTCCACAAATCTGCATACTTACCATCAACATTTACAAGCTCATTATGTGTACCTATCTGAACAATTTCTCCTTTATCCATTACAATTATTCTATCGCAAAATCTGCACGAATATAAACGATGACTTATAAATAAAGTAGTCTTACCTTTAGCCATATTACGTAATTTTGTATATATTTCATATTCTGAAGCAGGATCAAGCGCTGCTGTAGGTTCATCAAGAATAATAATAGGTGCTTCTTTATATAATGCTCTTGCAATTGCTAACTTCTGCTCTTCCCCACCTGAAAGATTTAATCCATTTTTATCAAAATCCTGGTATATTTTTTCCTCTATACCATTTGATAATAAACTAATTTTATCAAATAATCCTACTTCTTTTAGAGCTGTATTAACACGTTCTTCATCATATTTATTTGAAATAGACACATTTTGTCCAATAGATAAGGCTAATAGTTTAAAATCTTGAAATACTACAGAAAAAATATCTGAATATGTTTCAAATTCAACTGAATTTATTATTTTATCATTTATACTAATACTTCCTCCTGTTACATCGTATAATCCGCACAGAAGTTTTATTAATGTCGTTTTCCCAGAACCATTTTCACCTACAATGGCAACCTTATCACCATGTCGTATTGATATATTTATATTTTTTAATACTTCCTGTTCTGATCTAGGATATATAAATTTTACACTTTCAAACGAAATATTATACTTTTTATTTTTGGTTAGTTTCTCTTTATTTATATTATCAATTTCACATAGTTCTATATACTCAAAATATTTTATTAAATGTTCATTATTATTTCTTAAATCAGTTACAGTCATAAAAAAATCTGAAAGTGAATATATTAGCTTAGTTACAGCGGAATACGCCATAATTACGCTACCTATACCTAATACACCACTAAGTGCTTTTAACCCAATTAATAAATAGACTACACCTCCTGTAATAGAACTTAATACTAACTTTATTCCATTATACTTTGTCGAGGCATTTTTTTCTCTTTTGTCACCTATACAGAATGGTATATAACATCTATTTTGTGTCTCATTAATTATTAATTCTTTTTGAGCAAAAATTCTTACATCTTTTGCTGAATTATTATCCGAAAGATATTCTAGTTTATAGAAATTAGCATATCTATTATAATTTGCACCTCTTTTAAATACATCAAACATGACATCAAAAACTTTACTTGTCATTTTTGAAGATACTACAGCACTTATTAATATCAAGACAAGCAATACTAGTATACTATAATAAGAATTGACAAAATAAAATATTCCTTTACCTTTCTGATTAATTCCATTTAAAAAAACACTAGCACATAATACTATTGCAATAACTATTGAACATAAAGATTTTGATAATGTTTCTATATCCCAATACAAACTTCCCATTCCAGCACCTGAACAGCCGATACTTCCTGAAACTTGATCTCTTAATTCTCTAACTTTTTCATCTTCAAGCAAAGCATATGGTAATTTATTTGCTTTTTCATTTAACCTAATTTCATGTGCTGAAAATAATTGATTGTACCCTATAGTAATTTTTTTCTGTAAATATGCAGCAACTATTGTCAATATTAATGTAAGGCTAATTGCAATAATGACATAAATTATAAGTTTTTGAATATCTTTTCCACTAGTTAATTCATTAATAATCTGAGCCACTACATAAATACTAATATATGGGATCAGAGAAATAATTATTGAATGAATAATCAAATATATCATTTGATTTGGTAAAAAAGTACTAAATTCTTTTATTCCATATATAATTAACTTTATATCTTCTCGAAAAGTTCGTCCATTCTTAATCATCTAATCAACCTCTATTCCATCTCTATAGTATCTACTTTGCATGGAAAACATTTTAGCGTAATCTCCATTTTTCAATATAAGCTCATCATGTGTTCCAATTTCTTTTATCTTGCCATCACTAATTAGAATAATACGCTCACAAAAACGAGTAGATGATAACCTATGTGAAATAAAAATTGCTGTTTTTCCCTTTGTATACTCATTATATTTTAAATAAATGTCTTGTTCGGCAATTGGATCCATTGCAGCAGTTGGTTCATCTAAAATCAAGACAGGTGCTTCCCTATATAATGCTCTTGCAAGTAAAAGCTTTTGCTTTTCTCCACCAGATAATTCAGTACCATTTTCCGAAATATGTTTAATAAGTTGTGTTTCTACTCCTTCTGGCAAAGAATTTATTTTTTTTGCTAAACCAGCCTTTTTAATAGAATCATTTATTTTTTCAATATTGTTATAACTATCTCTGTTCATCTTAATATTATTTTTAATACTTATAGGCAATACATCTGAATCTTGAAATACTGCTGAGAAATCTTCTTTTTTATATTCATTTATGTTAATACCATTTAATTTTACTTCACCTTTAGTAGCGTGTAACAATCCACAAATTAATTTAATTAGTGTAGTTTTTCCTGCACCATTTTCACCAACCACAGCTATTTTTTCACCTGGTTTTATTGTTAAATTAATAGTATCAATAACTTTATTATTTGTATTTTCATATTGATATGATAAATTATTCAATTCAATTAAAAACTGATCTCCTTTTTCAATAGACAAACTCCTCTTAGAATCAAACAATTTATCTGGAAGGTCTATATATTTTCTAAAATCAGTAACATAATTATTTGACTCAATAAATTCGCCAATGTTTTTAGTTAATCCAACTAGCCAATCCCCAAGTCCAATGATAGCAGCAGAATACAAAGCAAAATAGCCTACTGACACTTGATTTTCCACCGCCATGTATACAAGGAAACTAAATGCAATACCATCTCTTAAAAATACTAGTATTGCATTTACACTAAGAACTTTTAGCTGATAGTTTGCTATTGTTTTATCAATACTTCTTTTATCATCTTTTATATAGGAAGTCATCTCATAAATCCATTCTCGCATTGCATACAACCTAATATCTTTTCCTATCTGTAAACCTTTTGTTTTATATGCAAAATAATTAAGTTTTCTATCGATCCTTGCAATTTCATCTTTCTTAGCCTGTTTTTTCCTCTCTACTGAAACAGTAAAATACAAACTAATAAGATAACTTACTATAAGTGCAACTATTACTAATGGATGAAGAGTAGCAAGTATCACACTATATGTGACAAATCCCAAGATATTAGTAATCAATTCTATCATTCTTGGAAAGTAAGTTCCTATTCCCCAGCGTGTTGTTCCCTCTAAAGCCATTCTTGCTTTTTCTGTATTTTGTTTTCCTTCTTCCGATGTAAAAACTGAATATTCCATACTAGAAGCTTTTTCAACCCACTTTGCATTAAGATGACTTAGTACAAAAGTATTCATACAATATTCCATGGTATTTTTTGAATATAGTTCCAATACGGATGTAATTATAAGTACAATTGTTATCCCCCCAACAACCACAATAAACCCATTAATATCTTCAGAATTCTGAATTGTGTCTATTATAATTTTTGGAATGTAAATTGTAGTTAATGCTACTAATATTTTTGCAGGTATTATTAAATATGAAATTAGTACACCATTTAAATTAAAAGTAAATGATTCTTTCATAAAATAAATTAAATTTCTAAATATACCATAGTTCTTCAATATATTTACACTCCTATCGTTCTTTATTATATATTGCTAT
>JBDMZA010000348.1:0-11422 GCA_039770155.1 Clostridiales bacterium | reverse complement strand
TAGAAAATTTTTAAAATTTTATATATTATATTTAAAAGAATTAAAATAGTATGATATAATTTATTTTTATGATTTACTATAGTATGGAAAAAAGGTTTAAAATTTGAATTATACCAGAAAATTGGAGAAAATGATGATGAAGATTTTATTATTTAGTGACTCACATGGCAATATAAATAATATGTTGAAGGCAATAAAGAAACATAAAAATGTAAATACTATAATACATCTTGGTGATATGGTAAAGGATATAAGAGAAATAGAAAATAGATTCAATGATATAAACATAGAATATGTAAAGGGAAATAATGATTGGACTCATAATATATCAGATTATAAAATGATTGAATTAGAATCAAAAAAAATTTACATAACTCATGGACATAGATATAGTGTGAAATTTCAATATGAAAGAATTTGCGGCATAGGTCATTCATTAAATGCAGATGCTGTTTTTTTTGGACATACTCATCAACCTGAAGAATTTTTTTCTGACAACATTTTGTTCTTAAATCCTGGAAGTATAGCAGGAGGAAGGTATGCCTCTAGAGCGACATATTGTTTGATTGAAATAAAAGATGGAGAAATTTTAACTAGATTTGAAAGTATTAAATTTTAGAGGGTGAATTAGGCAGAATCAAAAAGTTGACTAGTTTATTTTTTGATTCTGCCTAAGGGATAGCCAAAAAATAAACTCTAATTCTCGAGTATGAATTCGGTATTATTTTTTAGGCTCTCCTAAGATTTATTTTTTGGATGTCCCTAGATATAATTACAAATATTAAAATAGACCAATAATATTACCATCAGCTTTAATATTGATTTTTTCAGCTGCAGGTTTTTTGGGTAAGCCAGGCATAGTCATTATATCACCGGTCAAAACCACTATAAATCCTGCACCAGCTGAAATGTTAAGATTTTTTACAGTAATGGTAAAGTCTTTTGGTCTTCCTAAAAGTTTTGGATTATCAGATAGTGAGTATTGAGTTTTTGCTATACAAATAGGCAGTTTATCCATATTTAATTCTTCAATTCGTTTAAGATCTTTTTCAGCTGATTTTGTATAGTTAACTCCATTGGCTCCATATATTTCTTTTGCTATAATTGATACTTTATCTTTCACCTTTTGATTTGTATCATATAGAGGTTTAAATTGAGTCTTTTCGCTTTCTGTTAGTTCAACAAGAGTATTAGCTAAATCTATACCACCATTGCCACCTTTTAAAAATATATCAGAAAATGATACTTTTACATTTAACTTATTACATTTTTCTTTTATTAAAGCAATTTCTTCTTCAGTGTCAGTATCAAAGTGATTAATTGCAACCATTACTGGTACTTTGAATTTTCTTATATTTTCAATATGTTTTTCTAAATTTACAATACCTTTTGCTAATGCAGTAATATTTTTTTTAGATAAAACTTCTTTATCCATACCACCATTGTATTTTAATGCTCTAATTGTAGCAACTATAATACATGCATCGGGTTTTAAATTTGATAAACGACATTTTATATTAAAGAATTTTTCTGCACCCAAATCTGCACCAAAACCAGCTTCTGTTATTACATAGTCAGATAGTTTTAGAGCCATTTTAGTAGCTGTCACACTGTTACATCCATGAGCAATATTGGCAAACGGTCCACCATGCATAAGAGCTGGTGTATTTTCTAAAGTTTGTATTAAATTTGGCTTAATTGCATCTTTTAAAAGTAATGTCATTGAACCTTCAACTTTTAAATCTTTTGCGGTAATTGGTTTGTTTTCATAGGTATATCCAATTATTATTTTACTTAATCTAGATTTCAAATCATCTAGGTTTTCAGAAAGACATAATATAGCCATTATTTCAGAAGCTACAGTAATTAAAAAACCATCTTCTCTTGGAACACCATTTATTTTTCCGCCTAAACCTACAGTAATATTGCGCAAAGCTCTATCATTCATATCTAGAGCTCGTTTCCAGACAATTTGTCTAGGATCTATATTTAAAGTATTACCATGTTGAAGATGATTGTCTATTGTTGCAGAGAGTAAATTATTGGCTGTTGTAATTGCATGCATATCTCCTGTGAAATGAAGGTTAATATCATCCATTGGCACAACTTGAGAATATCCTCCACCAGCAGCACCGCCTTTAACTCCAAAAACTGGTCCCAAAGAAGGTTCTCTAATTGCAATAATATTTTTTTTACCTATCTTTGATAATGCCTGTCCTAAGCCTATAGTTGTTGTTGTTTTTCCTTCACCGGCAGGAGTAGGATTAATTGCTGTTACCAAGACTAATTTTCCGTTTTCATTATTTTCAATATGCTTAAAAAATTTATCTGATATTTTTGCCTTATATTTCCCATAATACTCTAAATTATCTTCGAGTATTCCTATATTTTCAGCTATTTCTTTTATCTTTTTCATTGTTGCTTTTTGAGCAATTTCTATATCACTTAACATAAATATCCCTCCATTAAAATATTTGCTTTGGGCATAATCAAATATTGAATCATTGAAATTTTTGATTATGCCTTATATAAAATAATTCTTCTTAAAAAACTCGCTAAAAAACAAATTTATTGAGAAGAATTATATATAGTTTTAAGTAAGGCAGAATCAAAAAATAAACTAGTCAACTTTTTTTGAAAATTCGTTAAACCATCGATATTTTCAGAAAAAAAATTGTCTTATGAAATTTTTGATTATGCCTAATACATTAGAAAGTATATATAATTTGAGGCAAATATTCAAATAGAGAGTAGGAAAACTAAAGAAATATAGAACTATCTTTTAACTCTTGCGTTTCCATCCCATATACTCCACACTTGTTCCTCATCAGCAGGTTGAGAATAATCAGTTAATAGAGTTGTTGTTAAGGCACCAGTAGCCCAACCAAATTGAATCCATTTTTTAGGTTCCCAATTTTTAAAAATGCCATACAACATACCACCTACAAAAGCATCTCCTCCACCTATTCTATCAAGTACTCTTATTTCACGAGGTTCTACGACATGCCAATTATTATTTTCCAACATAATTGCTCCCCAAAGATGTGAATTAGCATTAATAACTTGTCTTAAAGTAGTTGCAAAAACCGATGTCTTAGGATATTCTTCTTTTACTCTTTGAATCATTTCTTTAAAATTATCAATTTTAGTTGATAAATTTTTCCCACCAGCCTCAGGACCTTTAATATCAAGGCAAAGTTGAAAATCTTCTTCATTTCCAACAAGAATATCTGACATTTTTGCTATTTCTTTAAAAATATTGAGTAGTTCATCTCTCCTATTTTTCCAAAATGAAGCTCTATAATTCAGATCAAAAGATATTTTAGTACCATTTTTTTTGGCAGCTTTTGCAAGTTCTAGGCAAAATTCACCTGTTTCTTTTGACAAAGCCGCAATTAATCCTGAAAGATGTATTATTTGGACACCCTCTGTTTTGAAAATTTTATTTAGATCAAAATCTTTTACATTTAGGGTTCTACCAACTTCACCTGCTCTATCATTTTGGACTCTAGGACCTCTTGAACCACAGCCACTATCTGCTATATTAAATTGATGACGATAACCCCATGGATTATCTTGAATTTTATCCATACCTTCGTATTGCATATGTCTACTTGCAAGGTTATTTTTTATAAATTTTGAAATAGGGCTATCTTTAACAAATGTAGTTAATACTTTTACAGGCAATCCAAGATATGAGGATACACTTGCAACATTTGTTTCTGCACTTGTAGCCTGCATTGAAAAAGTTTCACTTGTATGAACAGGTTGACCGTTTAATGGAGTTATACGAACTCCCATACTTGTTGGTACTAACAGTGAATAAGTAAAATCTTTTTTTAAATTAATCATTATAAAAACCTCCTAATTATTATAAATGTACTTATGATTATATTGAAAAATTCTAAAAATTAATATTAATTTTTAGAACAATAATGTATTTTTTTTTGAATTACTATAATTATAATTCTTTTCAATAATTTAATTTTTAACTATTCCAAAAGTTTATATTTTCATAAAAAAATTGACTAGTTTATTTTTTTATGAAGCCTTATGCTTAATAAAAAATCTTGTACAAAGCTATTTACTTTGATATGTGATTATGAAAGATTTTGAATTTATTTTATTTTTCTTTAAATAATTATAATGTTTATTTTAAAAAGATTCTTCTTAAAAAAAGTTTTTATAATATAAAAATTGATAGAATTTGTTGTTAAGTTTTAAAATGATTACAATTTACAAAGTTAGTTAAAAACGTTGAAAATAATTTATTATATTATATAATATATATTATAATCTAGAAAATACATAGGGATGCAAAAAAAATCTGATTCTAGAGTATGGATTTCTACAATTTAAGTGAATTTCAGACTAAAAGAATTTAGTATTATTTTTTAAGTTCTCCATAGGTGGATTATGATATGAGGAAATCATTAATTATAATAGTTTTGAGTGGTATAACAATAATTATGTTACTTAGCATCTTGTATTTTTACATATCTAATAAGGATGTATATAGCAGTTATAATAAAATAAATATTAAAGATATATTAATACAAGATGAAGAAGAATATTTAGTATATTTTTATATGAAGGATTGTTATGACTGTAGAATAATAGAAAAAGATTTTATAGAAAATACTAATAAATTAAAATGTAATATATATGTAGTAGATTTGAATGAATGGGGAAATGTAGGGGATGCTTATAATTGGCAGAAACATCACAGAGATTATGACAAAGAAATAGGAGAAATAGATAAAAATGGAAATAAAGTTTTTTATACAAATGAAAGTGAAAGTAAATATATAGATGGAAATTTAAAGGATAAAAATAATAAAAAAATAAGTTACGAGATTATTGAAAGTGATACAGAGTATTTGGAAAAAAATTCAAATGCTAAACTAGGTAAAATTTATGCAATGAATAATACACCATATATTGATATAAATATTATCAATGGAGAAGAATTGAAAATTCCTGGAGTACCAATGTTATTAAAGGTTTTAAAAAATGAAATCAAAGAATTTTATTTTGACTATGAAGTGTTGGAATATTTTGAAAATATTTCATAAGTGTACTAATAACAAAAGGATTCTAAAAATGATTATTATTGTGAGTAATGAATTACATAAGCATAGTGATTTTTAGAAGAAAATGGAATATTGATTTCTGAGTTTCCAAAGGAGTATATTGTGCTTATTTTTAATGATAATGTTAGGTTGATAAAAAGGGATAAAGATATTGTTGTTGCAAATTTAGATAATAACAAGTGGATTAAAACTTCCAGACTTTATTATGAAGTATTAGAAGAAGAAATAAATTTAAATGGAAACATAAAAGGTCTTATTACTTATCTTGGTAATAGCTACAAAACTGATAATATAAAAAAACTACTAAAACTATTAATTGAATTTGATATAGTAAAAGATAAAAGTAAAAGTATTAAAAGTGAAGAATTGAATATTGTTTATCTTTCTATTACAAACAGATGCAATTTAAATTGTAAGCATTGCTTAACAGGAGCAAATATAGACAATGATTATGGTTTAAATACAGAACAAATTAAAATGATTATAAATGAAGTTATTGAGTTAAATCCTAAAATGATAAATTTTACAGGTGGAGAACCTTTAATAAGAGAAGATATAATCGAATTAATAGAATACACAAGTCAAAGGTTTAACGGAAAAATTTCATTATCCACAAACAGCATATTATTAACAGATGAATATATAAAAAAATTAACTAAAGTTCTACATAGAATTGATATAAGTCTAGATGGATATGATGAAAAAACATGTTCATATATTCGTGGTGAAGGAGTTTTTGAAAAAGTTATAGAGAATGTTATTAAAATAAAAAAAACTGGATTTAATGGAATATCATTATCTATGCTAGATTCAAAGATAACAGAAAATGAAATACATAAATTTAGAGAACTTTGTGCTGATTTAGGTGTTAAAAGTTTAATTAGAAGGTTTGCAGCAATAAAAAGAGGATGGAATAATAAGGAAGAAATAATTGGTGAAAATTATGAAAAAATTGAATTTATAAATAGTAAAAATAAATTAAAATGTAAGATTTGTAAACCAGGACAAAGAGAATTAATGATAGATAGTAAAGGAGATATATATCCTTGTGCAATGTTACAAGAAAAACAATTTAAAATTGATAATATGTTAGAAAAAAAAGTTCATTTAAAAGATATAATTGAATATTTTCCAAATAGTAGAGTTAGCAATATAATTGAATTAAATAGACCATATAATAGTGAATGCAAGGATTGTAAAGTTAATTTATTTTGCTGGTCATGTATAGGAAATTATTTGACAGTTAAAAAGGATAAAGACTTGTTTAGAAGAAGCTGTGCTAATAAAAAAAGTTCTTTAAGTCTAATTTTATGGGATATTGATTAAGATTGATAAATTTGTAGTTTAGGAAATTAAAATATTTATTTTGATTTCCATATCATTTTACCGGATGCAATAATTATAAAGGAGGTAAATGAGGTAAATATGGATAAGAAGAAAATTGAGTTATTAAAGTTAGAAGATGATTTTGATGTTGAAATTCAAGATTGGTGTAACCCAGAGAGTTGTACTGATGATTGTAGTACTGGTTTTGAGGATTGGTGTGATCCAGTGTGGGCATTTTGGACCTAAAATATAGATAGGTATGATTTTTTTTGTATACTTTTGTTAGATAGAATGAATATTGTATTCGGTAGAGGATATTTTAATAGGAGATTTTATGGAATTTACTATATGGCTGACTAGAGATTGCAATTTAAACTGTAAATATTGCTATGTAAAAAAAGAGAATTATTATATGAATTATAAAACAGCAGACAAGATTATTGACTTTATTAAAAAAAAGTCTTTTTTATTAAATATGGAAACTATAAAAGTAACATTTCATGGTGGAGAACCTCTTTTAAACTATAAATTAATTAAATATTTTGTTAATAGAATAAAAAAAATAGATTTTTTAAATAAAAAATTAAGATTTTTAATGGCTACAAATGGACTTTTAGTAAGTGATGAAATTATAGATTTTTTAAAGGAAAATTTTAAATATTCTTTAACACTTAGTATAGATGGTAAAAAGAATACTCATGATGAACAAAGAAAATTTAAAAATGGAGAAGGAAGTTTTGAAAATGTTCTTAAGACAATAGAAAAATTAAATGCTTCAAAAATTTATTTTAGATATAGAATGACTGTGACAAGTGGAAATGTTAAAGATCTTTATGAAAATTATGAATATTTATATAAAATTGGAGGAAGAAGTATTGCATTTATTCCTGATTATACAGATGAAAATTGGGATATTGATACAATAAACTTATATTATAAGAATTTTAAGGAAATTGTTGACTTTCTTATGAAAAATGATAATAAATTAGCTGTCATATTATTACAGAATTTAAGAAAAGCTTATTTTAGAAAAAGGTCATTTTGTAGTGGTGGAAGAAATAGTTTCAATATAGATTGTGATGGTTCAATTTATCCTTGTGTGGCTGTTACAGGTCAGAATGAGTACATAATCGGTCATGTTGAGTCTGGAATATCAAATGAAAAACTGGCAAAATTAAATCTTCTCACTAAAATTAAAAATAATAACTGTAATGAGTGTAAAATGTTTACACGTTGTGAAGGTTCAGTTTGCAAACTTTTAAATAAACAATTAACAGGTGATTATAATATTCCATCAAGTATAATGTGCAATATGAATAATGTTAGACTAAAAATATTAAAAGATTTTAAGGTGATATAGATCAATGGAAAATTATATTCCTTATATACTAATAGATTCAGGAATTGATACTAAAAATAATTATTTAAATAACACCCTAGGGGGAATTTTTTTTAGCTTAGATGAAAATAAAGAGATTATTACTAGTGAAAATTATAATGATAGTAATGGACATGGAACTATGTGTGCTTCAATTATTAAAACTGTATGTAGTATTGCAAAGCCATTTGTTATTAAAATTGTAAATGATAAAGGCTTAACAAGTTATAAACTTTTAGTTAAAGCTTTGGAATATTCAATGAAGCTAGATATAAAAATAATTTGTATTAGTTTGGCTACGATCAATAAAAATGCTTATTTTGATATTTTTAATGTGTGTAATAATCTTAAAAATAATGGGAAAATAATTATAAGTTCACTACACAATAACTATTTAGAAAGTTATCCTGCAAGTTTAGCTTCTGTAATTGGAATTGCAGGAAATGATTTTAATGGAAATTTAAATGAATTTTGGTTTAATTCAAAAAATAAAATACAGGGGATTTTTGATGGTATACCCCAATTTGTATGTACTAAAAATAGCAGATTTGAATTATTTAAAGGTAATAGTAAGGCAACATCATTAGCAACAGGTAATGTATTAAATATACTAAAAGGTAAAAGAGATTATAGTTTTGAAGATATTAATTTTTATATGGATAAAACATCTTCAAATAATAAATGGGATAATTCAGAATTAGTTTTATCGAAAACCTTTAAATTTATAGATAAGGATATTATTTTAGAAGATAGGGATTTAATGATAAAAATTTTAGAAGTAATAAATAAAAAAAATAATAAAAATTTAAAATTAAAAGAAATTCTAAACTATCCTATAATAACTAAAACTACAGGAATAAATTTTAAAAATATTTACGATTTACTAAAAGAAATAGAAAATGTTTTTGACATAAGATTTAATTTTAAAAAAATAAATGCATATGATGTTTGTTCATTAGAAAGTTTAACTAATTTAGTAAAAGGGCTTATTAAAAATGAATTACTATAATTGGATTTTTAAGAAAATAAAAAAATATAAACTATTATATTTTACTTCAATTATGCTTATGTTTTTAGGCGCTAGTATTAATTTTATGTTGCCAGATACAATAAAAAAAATAATTGATATTGCAATACCTTTTGAAGATAAACAATATTTATTGGAAAAAATTATTTTACTTTTAATTATATTTGTTTTATCTGCCATATGTACTATTTTGTTTGAGTATATTTTTTCTATAATTGCTAACAAAGTACTTCTGGATATAAAAGTAAGTTTAACGAATTCTATTTTTAATTATACAGGTTTGGATATAAAAGAAAAACAAAAAAAAATTATAACTGTTTTTACAAGGGATGTTTTTATTCTCGAACAAATACTAACAAGAAGAGTATCAATGATATTAATTGATTTAATATCAATTATTGTTATTTTAATATATTTATCATATTCTGATTTAAGATTAACTTTTTGTATTGTTGTGACATATCCTATTCTAATATTTGCCCAATTAAAATTTAATAAAAGCATTAAAAAAAGAACAAGAGAGTTGATGGAAAAACATGATACAAGCAATATGAACATAAAGGAACTAATTACAAACATTTATGAGTATATAGCTTATAATGGAAAAAAATATTTTTTAAATAGATATATTCCAATAGAAGAAGACATAGTAAATAAAAAAATAGAATTGAATCTTTTATTTTCTTATAATGCACAATTTCCTTCATCCTTAAGTTCATTAATTATAGTAGTAATATTGGGACTAGGTGCATTTTTTGTAATTGATAATACTGTTTCAATGGGTGAGCTAACTATCTTTTATATATATTCAAATAGAGTATTTGTACCTGTTAGTAGAGTTGTACTATTCTTTGCAGATTTAGAAAAAACAAAAATTTCTATGGAAAGAATTTATAGTTTAATAAAGACAGATGGTGAAAATAATGAATAAAAAAATTTTCCAAAAACATAATAATAAGATAGAGTTTAAAAATATAAATTTTTCATATAATAAAGAAAATGTTTTAAATAATATTAATTTGAGGTTGGAACAGGGAAAAATAAATACTATTACTGGCAAAAACGGTTCAGGAAAAACGACATTAATAAATCTTATTCTGGGAATATGGGACAATTATTGTGGTGATATTTTAATAAATGATATAAATATAAAAGAAATAAAAAGAAGTATTTTATTGGAAAACATAGCATTTTGTTTTCAAAGTACTCCTGTATTTAGGGATAGTGTAAAAAAAAATATTATTTTAGATGAAGAGTTAGATGATTGTTACTTAAATGAATTATTAAAAGAAATGGGATTTTATGAAGATATTCAGGAAATGGAAAAAGGAATAGATACAATTATCGGAGGTAGAGATAATATTTCAGGAGGTCAAAATCAAAAATTAGGATTAATTAGAACTCTTTATACAAAGAAAAGTATTTTGGTTTTTGATGAACCAACATCGTCACTAGATAAAAAATCGCAAAAAATGTTTTTGGATAAAGTTAAATCAATTAAAGAAAATCATTTAGTTGTTATTATAAGTCATAGTTTAAATATAATACAAAGTAGTGATTTTTTGTTTGAGATAAATTAGGAATATCCAAAAAATAAACTAGTCAACTTTTTTTGAAAATTCGTTAAACCATCGATATTTTCAGGAAAAAATTGTCTTATGAAATTTATGATTATGCCTAAATTAGGAGCATCCAAAAAATAAATTTATATTTTAAAATAATGAATCACTTGATTTTAGTGATTCTCAGATTTTGAAAATGTGATATTATTTTTTAGATATTCCCTTAGGCTCTAAATCCGAATTTTCTGAATTTAGGATTATTATATTTACTCTTCTGTTTTTGATCATATTTTTTTCAGAGTTATTTGCTACCTTAGGTCTATATTCCCCATATCCTGTTGAAGATATCTTTTTTGGATTTATTCCTACTTGATCAACTAAATATTTAAGAACTGAACATGCTCTCAATACTGATAATTCCCAATTTGATTTATAAGTAGTGGTGTTTATAGGTTGGTTATCAGTATGACTTTCAACTCGAATATAATTATTTTTCAAAGGTTTAATTACTTTTCCTATATTCTCAATAAGACATTTTGATTCATATTTTAAATTGTTTTCAGGATTAAAGAGAAAGTTTGAAGAGATAGATATATTTAATCCTCTTTCTTCTTTTATTAAGGATATGCTTGATTTTAGATTAGAATTTTTGATTATTTTATTAATTTCATTACTTATTGAATTAAATTCATCATTATTGATTTTTGAATTTGGTTTATTTGTTTCTAATTTAGTATTAGTTTTGGAGCTTTCCTCCGAAATAAATAAATTATCAATAGAATTGGAAATATTAAAAACTTTGTCATTACTAATTTTACTTAAAGAAAATAAAATTATAAATACCACCAATAATAAACTTACAATATCTGTATATGTAATTTTAAAGAAAGAACGAATTTTTTTTGCATTTTTAATAATTTTATCCATGTATTTACCTCCAAAATAATATCAATAGAATAGATTACATAACTTAATTTACTTTACTTATTAAGTAATATGTGATTTTTAGGTTATCTTAATTATATAGAGATTGATT
>JBDMZA010000347.1:0-3220 GCA_039770155.1 Clostridiales bacterium | reverse complement strand
GATTTTAAAAGTGTGATATTATTTTTTGGGTTTCCTGAATATAAAATTCTTCTAATAAATATATTTATAATAAATATTTTTTCAAATTATAAGGAGGGATGTTATGTCCTTTATTGAAAGTATTGGAAAAAAAGTAGGTAATGCAGCACATGCAGCAGTAAAAAAATCAGGTGAAATTGTTGAAGCCCAGAAAATAAGTGTAAGTATTAAATCTGAAGAGGATAAAATTAATAATTTTTATGTACAAGTTGGAAAGTTAATTTATAATGAATATTATTTGGGAAAAGAAATTGATGAATCAGTTAAAGATATATGTAATCAATTAAAAGAAACTGAGATAAAAATAAAAGATTTAAAGACAAAATTAGCAGAAGTTAAAAAGATAAAAAGATGTGCTATCTGTGGAAAAGAAATTGAAAAATCTAAAAATTTTTGTACTCTTTGTGGATCTAAGCAGGATATAAGTTTAATGCCGAAGGATGATGATTATTCTTTTAATAGTGATAAAATTGAATGTAAAAATTGTTCATATATAAACGATATTAAAGATGAATTATGTATTAAATGTGGAGATGGATTAAAATAAAGTAGAATCAAAAAAATATGAATTCATAATCTATAATTGAGGTTTATTCTAAGTAAAAAAGATAAGAAGACTTGTCTAAGTGTGTCAGGTCTTTTTTATTGTGTTTATTTATTTCCTAAAATAAAAAAATGTAATAATTATCAAAAATACTTTGAATTCTATAATAGCAATTATTAAGACGGGGAAATAGTAAGAAAAAGTAAAATACTAGCATAAATATATGCTATAATGTAGAAAAAGAAATAACTATCGAGGTAAATATGATTGAAGTGAGTAATATGTCTAAAAAATTTAATAATTGGGGAAAAGAAGATTTTTATGCTTTAAACGATATTTCTTTAAAGGTTAAAAAAGGAGAAATATTTGGGCTCTTAGGACCAAATGGTGCAGGTAAAACTACTTTTTTAAGAATTATATCAACAGTTTTGTCACCTTCAAAGGGAAAAGTTATTGTTAATAATTACAATACAATTACAGAGGCAAGTAAAGTTAAAAGATCAATAGGTTTTTTATCTGGGAATACAAAATTATATGGTAGATTAACGCCAAAAGAATTACTTATTTATTTTGGAAAGTTATATGATATGAGTAAAAAGGAAATACAACACAGAATAGATGAACTAGTAAAAATATTGAATATGGAAGAATTTGTTGATCAACCCATAGAAAAACTTTCTACAGGTCAAACTCAAAGAACTTCTATAGCAAGATGTATTTTACATAATCCTGAAATTTATATTTTGGATGAGCCTACATTAGGACTAGATATTTTTTCATCAAGAAGTATTTTAGAATTTATAAAATTAAAGGCAAAAGAAGGAAAGACAATAATATTTTCTACACATTACTTAGAAGAAGCTGAATTTTTATGTAATAGAATTGCTTTAATTCATCAAGGTAAAATTTTAGATACTGATTCAATAGAAAACTTTAAAAATAATACAGGTAAAAAGAACTTATATGATATATTTTTTCACTATATAAATTAAATTAGTTTATTCTTGTTTTGGGGAGTAGTAATATGAATTTTAAGAAAAGTTATGAAATATTTAAAAAAGAAATAATTGATATATTTAGAGATAGAAAATCAATTATTATGATGGTTCTCATACCAATTTTAATGTATCCCATTATCTTTTCAATAATAGGACAGGTAATTTTAGATGGGAATCAAGACATTTCTGAATATAATTCAGTAATAGCAATAAAAGGTAGTATAGAAAGCGAATTATTTGATTTTATTGAACAAAGAGATGAATTAATTGTTGTTAAAGTAAAGGATTATGAAAAGAGTTTGAAAAAACAATACATAAATGCATATATAAAAATAAACAAGAAGAAAATATCTGTTTACTACACTAAGTCTGATGGATATTCAAATTTGGCTTTAAATAGATTAAATAGTGCTTTAGAAGATTATAAAAATTTTACATCAGATAAAAAATTGAAAGAGCAGGGCATAGATGATAATGATTATTTAGAACTTGAAATAAAAGAAGTTGATAAATCAGATGCAAATGACTTGAATAAAATACTATTAGCTTCCTTAATTCCAGTATTAATAATTGTTACTATAGGTCTTGGTTCTATATACCCTTCGATAGACATAACAACAGGAGAAAAAGAAAGGGGAACCCTAGAGACCATTTTAACTGTGCCAGTAAGTAAAAAAGAATTATTTCTGGGCAAGTATTTGGCTGTTTCCTTTATATCTGTTATTACAGGAACTTTAAACTTATTATCTATAATATTAGTATATATGCTACAAATATTCCAATCAAATGGTAATGCAACAATTAGTCTGAATATAATGATTATTATAAAACTTTTTATATTAATAATTCCTGTAGCTATGTTTATAAGTTCAATGACTATGTCAGCATGTATTTTTGCAAAATCATTTAAAGATGCACAAAATATAGTAACTCCTATTTATCTTATTCTTATGATTCCTACATTTTTTTCAATGATGCCAAGTATTGAATTAACAACTTTCAAAGCATTTATACCAATACTAAATGTATGTTTGGCATTTAAAAATATTATTTTAGGGGAGATAGCACTAAAATTTTTATTTATAATATTTACATCAAATCTTTTTTATGCAATAGGAGGATATTTGTTTGTATTAAAATTATTTAATGCAGAAGAAATTCTATTCTCTGAAACTATAATTACAAAATATCTATTTAGGAGACCAAAAATTAAAGATAGTAAATATTTTAAAATATCAGATGTTTTTATTCTATCTGCAATAATTCTGATTTTAATAATCTATATAGGATCAACAGCACAAATGAAAAGTTTATTCTATGGAATAATTTTTACTCAATGGTTGTTAATATTTGCTCCAGTTATGTTAGTAGTATGGTTTATGAAAAAAAATGTTTCAAATATTTTATTTATTAAAAAGTTTAAAGTCAGGCATTTATTAGCCACTTTATTTATTGGATTAGGAGGAATGTTTTTTGCAAATCTTCAAACATATTTTATTCCGGATTTGGGAATACAGACAAATTATATAAATGAATCTTTAAGTAACTTAAGTATCATAAAAATTTGTATAGCTTATTTTGCTTTTGCTATATCTCCTGCAATATGTGAAGAAATATTTTTTAGGGGATTGATTTTATC
>JBDMZA010000346.1:0-6342 GCA_039770155.1 Clostridiales bacterium | reverse complement strand
GTTAAAAAACCATCAACTGAAAATACAGCAAATCTTTTACTCGTAGAAAACATTATTTTCTTTGCAAAACTTGGCCTTTTATAGTCCTAGATGTCTTGACTCTCTAAGGTATCATAATTCTCAATTTTTACTGATTTTTCTCTGATCAAATAACTATTTAAAAAAAATAAAATACTAAATTGCAGTACAAAAGACATAATTATCCAAATATAAACTCTTGTTATCTTTTTTATCATTCTTTATCCTCTCCAGATGGTATTACCATAAAAACAGATGGTATTGTTCTTTCTCCTAAAGAATCTGATGGAGTATTAACAACTCTGTTATTAAAATATAAAGTAGTTGATGAACCGCCATCTAAATTGGCAGCATTAACAACATCATATTTCAGTAAAATATCCTGAACATCTTTTAAGGTTGCCCCTATAGATCCAATGCTTCTCCCATCAATAACAAGAAAAACAATTGAACCATCATAAGTTTGTGCTATTGCAGCTCTTGGAGCTATTCCCCACCCACCATCGCCAGACTTAATAGTAGGTTCTCCATTTACTACTAATGGTGGTCCAAAAGTAACACCTTCACGTATATTGTATTTTTTAATTTCTTCCATAGTATGTGAACCAACAATTAACATTCCTTCATCACTTATACCTATAGTATCTCTTTTTTCGTCTTCATCTTTTATATCATCAAAAATCATTTTTCCTTCAGATATAATAAATCCTAATGGAATTCCTCCAGTTCCTGTCCACTTATAATCAGAAAATCCACCACCATTTATTGCAGCAACTGCATCATTTCTTCTAGCAATTGTACTTGTAGTTTCACCTATACTTCCAAGTTGACTAGAATATCCCACTTTAACACTCATAGGATTACTTATAATAAGCATTTTTCCTACAAAACCATCACCTTCAATGTTATATAAATCAATCTTGTCTTCCTTATCTTCGCTAAAGGATAATTTTTCAATTTCTTCTCCGCTTTTCGTAGGATCTACAGCTTGAATATCAGACATTATTTCTTTAATATCCTTAGTAGATAAAAAAAGTTTTGCAACATATTCATAATTAGTAGAAGTAACAAAAATTCCTATTACTGATTGTTTAACATTCTCAAAGGGACCATAAAAAACAATAAAGGGACCTGTAATCAAAGAGAACAATAAATTAAATAAAGTAAATAGTATTAGTTTTTTCATAAATGACATTTTACTTTTATTGGTTTTACTTGAATAATCAGAAGCTTCTGATTGGCAATGCTTTTTCATTATTTCCTCTCCATTATTCAACATTTTTTTCACACTAAATTTTACCATAATAATTCTATTTTATGTAAATTAGTTTTGTTAAATTTGATTTTGAGTATATCTAAAATATTAATATAGATATGTTTATAAGAAAATTACAAAATAATTTTATAATAATAAAACTGAATATGCAAATGTTGATAGTTTTATTTAAATTTTATTTTATTACAATTTTATGAACATATTTTATTTTTTTTGTTAAAATATATTTACAAATTTATTTCATTAAAAGATAGTAAAAAAACAAATCTAAACTCTCAAGAATGAATTCGCATGTTTAAAGTGAGTTTCAGGTGAAAAGAATTGAGTATTATTTTATATCAGATTTTTAAAATCTGAGAATCACTAAAATCGCATGATTACTTATTTTTAAATATAGATTTTTTTTGAATCTCCCTAAGGATAAGCAAAAAATAAAAAACTATACCAAAATGATTTTTTTTATGTTATCATGTATTTGTATAGTTTATCTATATTCTAGTCTTTGTTTTCAAAAATACATTAATTTATTTATATAGTATTTCGATACTTGATTTTTTTAATAATTGTAAATATATTAACTAAGTTTTAGTTATATAAAAAAATGATTGGAGGTTATTTATGTACCTTTTAGGAAAAATAACTGTAACTGCTGTAATCCCTGAAGAACTTAAAAGACTCAAAGACATTGCCTACAATTTGTGGTGGTCTTGGAATTCTGAAGCTATTGATCTATATAGAGAAATAGACTTAGGTTTATGGGAGAACTTAGACAAAAATCCTGTTAGATTCTTACAAGAAGTCAGCAGGTCAAAAATTGATCATAAAATCAATGATCCTGATTTTATGAAAAGTTATCATAATGTAGTTGATAGATTTGATAAATATATGTCTGAAAAAAATACTTGGTTTTCAAGAACTCACCCTGAAAAAACAAACCATCAAATTGCATATTTTTCAGCTGAATATGGTTTAAATGAGGTTTTACCAGTATATTCAGGAGGTCTTGGCGTTCTATCTGGTGATCATTGTAAATCTGCAAGTGATTTAGGATTGCCTTTTGTTGCATGTGGATTATTTTATAAACAAGGTTATTTTAGTCAAAGAATTAATAATGAAGGCTGGCAAGAAACAAATTTTAATGATTTAAATTATTCTCAATTACCAGTTTCTCCAGTATTAAATAATGATGGAAAACAAATAAGAATTAGTGTTGAACTTCCGGGAAGAGCTGTTTATGCCAAGATTTGGAAAGCAGCCGTTGGTCGCGTTAACATATATTTAATGGATACAAATGTTGAAGATAATTCTCCAACTGACAAATTACTAACCTCAAGACTATATGGTGGAGATCATGAAACTAGAATTCAGCAAGAAATATTACTTGGAATAGGTGGTATAAGAGTTTTAGATGCTATAGGCATAAAAGCTACTGTATATCACATGAATGAAGGGCATTCATCATTTCTTGGAATTGAATTAATAAGAAAGCTTGTCACTCAAAAAAATCTAAATTTTAAAATTGCTAAAGAAATCATATCCTCACAAATAATATTTACAACACATACTCCAGTGCCTGCGGGTAATGATATATTTCCTTTTTATCTAATAGATAAATATTTTAGTAATTTTTGGAATCAATTAGGTATAAGTAGACATGAATTTATTGATTTAGGTTCTAAAATCGGAGATAATCAAAATTTCAATATGACAGTTCTTGCACTTACCTTATCTGGACAAAAAAATGGTGTAAGTGGATTACATGGAGCGGTTTCTAGAAATATTTTCAACAATGTTTGGCCTTTAGTACCTGAAGATGAAGTTCCAATTGATCATATAACCAATGGAATTCATACTTTAACCTGGTTATCACCAAGTTATAAGTATTTATATGATAAATACCTTGATGATGATTGGAAAGAAAACTTATATGAAACATCTGCCTGGGATAAAGTAGATGATATACCAGATGAAGAAATATGGAAAACTCACTGTGTTCTCAAGACAAAAATGATCGGATATATAAGAGATAGAATAAGAGAACAACGAATAAATAATGGTGAATCTTCTGAAATGATAAAAGATGTTGATAATCTATTAGATTCAAACGCACTTACAATTGGTTTTGCAAGAAGATTTGCTACATATAAAAGAGCTAACTTAATATTCAGAGACATTGCACGAATTGAAAAAATATTAAATGATAAGGATATGCCTGTACAAATAATTTATGCTGGTAAAGCTCATCCTGCTGACAGACCCGCTCATGAAATTATAAAAAATATAAATGATATTGCCAGGCAAAATGGTTTTAAAGGTAAAGTAATAATTGTAGAAAATTACAATATGACAATTGCCAGAAATCTTGTTCAAGGAGTTGATTTATGGTTAAATAACCCAAGAAGACCTCTTGAGGCAAGTGGAACAAGTGGACAAAAGGTATCAATTAATGGCATTATTAATTTTAGTGTATTAGATGGTTGGTGGTGCGAAGGTTATAATGGAAAAAATGGTTGGACAATAGGAGATGATAAAAATCATGTTAATGAATATCAACAAGATACTTCTGATAGTATGTCCATGCTTGAAACTCTCGAAAAGCAAATAATTCCATTATATTATTCAAGAAATGAAGAAGGAATTCCTATAAGATGGGTTAAAGTTATGAAAGAATCAATAAAATCAGTTGCTCCAAATTATAGTATGCACAGAATGGTTCAAGAATATACAAACAAATTTTATATAACATCAATGAATAGAAATGACAAAATAACAGATACTAATTATGAATTTGCCAAAAAATTAAGCACTTGGAAAGATTACATAGATAACAATTGGTCAAATTTAAATATAGTAGAAGAAAAATATGATAATCATTTAGTAGGTCATAATGTAATATCAGGTGAAAATATAAAAATTAAAGCCAAAGCATATCTTGGAAACATTAATCCTTCAGATATTAGAGTTGAGATGCTTTATGGTTATTCTCAAATAGATGGTACATTAATTTCACCTAAAATAATTGAAATGAAGTTAGAAAATAATAGTGATAATTCATATATTTATTCAACTGATATAAGTATAACTGAAGGTGGAGAATATGGTTATACTTTTAGAATTGTTCCAACTCATCCCGATTTAATAAATCGCTTTGAATTAGGCTTAATTAAATGGGCTGTCCAATAAAAAACTAAAAAGAAAGAGACTATACTTTATACAGTCTCTTTCTTTTTTTGCACTACTTTCCTACATTTTTAGAATCACTAAAAAATAATATTCAATTCTCTAAAACAAATTTTTTAAAAGTTAACTAGTTTATTTTTTTATTTTTCTTTTTGTCTTCTATATCTTTCTTTTCCTTTTCAATATCATCTAATTTTTCTAATTCAATAGCATAATCATAAACTTTTTTTGAAATTTCAGCTATTATATCGAAATTTTCTTCTATTCCCTTAGCATCCTTAGACATTATACATAAAATATAAGGATCTCTTGCAAAGATAATACCAACATCATGATAAGATTCATAGTAATTTCCAACTTTATGAGCTACCTCAATTTCCTTTGGTAATAGTTTTTGAATTCTATCAGTTGGCACTGATTTTTTCATATCTGACAATATTTCTTTACCTAATTTCGGATTATCTTTATCGAATTGATATATAGCATTTAAGAAAATTCCTAAATCCTTTGGACTTGTAACATTTCTTTTTAAATCTACCCATTTTGCACCTTTATCCTTCATAAATTGCTTATAAACTTTTGCTCTTCCAAGATGTTTAGAAATCATATTTATTGCTGTATTATCACTTTCTATTAAAGCCAATTTAGATAATTTTCTCAGAGTATATTTTTTACCTATTGGACTATACTGAACTCGTCCAGTTCCACCTTCTTTATCACCTATTTCATACAGAACTTTTGTTTCAAGTTTTTCTTTTCCTTCTGCAACTTTCTCATATAATAAAAGATTTATTGGAATTTTTATTGTACTTGCAGCTTGAAACTCATCATTTTCTTTTATTCCAAAATCTTCTTTTCCATTAATATTATAAAAATATATTCCCCAAACTCCATTTTGTTTTTTTAAGTACTTCTCTAAATCTTTTTTCAAAGGTTTATAATCTCTTTCAAGTACAAATTCATTTTCTACAATTTCTTTTACTTCAACTTTCTCTTCTGATTTCTTTACTGAATTTTCTTTATTTTCTTTTTTTGGTTTAGAATTTTCTTTTAATATGAGTCCTTTAGTATTTTCAAATCCGCCATTTTTAAAAATAATTATACCTAAAATCCCCATTATTATTAATAGTATTATAATAGTAAATTTTAGTTTTGATTTCTTTTTTCTGTGAACATAACCGAAATTTAAAGAAGATTTATATTTTCGACTCATTCTAACACCTCAAGAATTATTTTATATATATTAAATTTTATCATTTTTTAAGTGCTTTTGTCAATTATATATGCTATTTACTATTATTTAACTTTATAGTTATAAGTATATTAATAGTCCTTATAGCAATAAGGGATATCCAAAAAATAAACTAGTCAACTTTTTTTGAAAATTCGTTAAACCATCGATATCTTCAGAAAAAAATTGTCTTATGAAGTTTTTGATTCTGCCTAACACAACTTTTAAATACATAAAACCTGATAGGTAATACATCTATCAGGTTTTATGTAAACTTTTAATTATCCGAACAAATTATAAATAAATATTTCCTAGCCAACCAACTAAATTAGCAATAATTTAGTTCTCAAACAAAATAAAATAAATATCCGAAACTACCTTTAAACTAACAATATAACTTAAAATAATAAAAACTGTAGAGAATCTACAGTTAACCTTTAACAATTCTCCTTAAACGCTTACGAGGTTAGCTGTCGGATTCGGATTGAAGAATTATAACCCTACCTAAAAATTACTTAAGATTCACCCCTACTTTTGGTTCCCCCGCTCATTTGATTAAGCGCCATCTACAATTTGAAATCAAACCATAGAGCTATTCATTTTTAAACCTACATTATATTTAAAATGTAAATACAAT
>JBDMZA010000345.1:0-3114 GCA_039770155.1 Clostridiales bacterium | reverse complement strand
ATTATGCTAATGAGTATATCTAATATTTATCAATAAATAATTTTCATTATAATTTCCCATGAATATTAAGTTTATTAATTTTCGATTATGCATTAGGCAGAATCAAAAAATAAACTAGACAACTTTTTTTAAAAATCCATTAAAGTCTTAGTATTTTCAGAAAAAAGTTGTCTTATAAAATTTTAATCTTATAAATATCTATTCAATTAATTCACCATCATAATATACCTCTATTTTTTCATTTGATAATTCTCCATATGTTGACCAATCTGTTTTTGCAAATCTCATATTTAAATTCAAAGTACCTGTACCCAAAACTAATTCCACACTTTTTCCTATTGTAATTGTAAATGAACCATCTTGTACAATTCCCAAGACATCATCTCCAAGATTCACACTCCAAGGAGCTACATTTAATTGCAGTCCTGCATAATCACACCAAATATTATGCTCTTCACTACTTATTCCATCAGCTGTATATATGATTTTAAGTTTTGATAAATCAATAGTACCATTTTCAACTCCTACAGTATATTTTTGACTTATAGCATTACCACTATTTGTTGTAGCAAAATCTACTATAGGCTTTCCTATTTCATCCTCAGGTATTTCTACTGGTTTTAGAGCACCTATGACTGAATAAAAAGCTGGTTTTGCTATATAATTTTCATCAAAAAGCAAAGGGTATCCTCCAAGCCAGCTTGTAGCATCCGTGACTCCCCAAAATACAACATTAGTAATATTTAATCCTTCTTCTTTTAAATCAACCAGTTTATTGAATAGTTGTTTATATCTTTCAGCTTGTTGAGTTAAAGCATAATCACTTCCATCTGGTTGTTTTATGTCCAATTCTGTAAGTTGTATTTCTAATCCTAATGCATCATACTTTCTTACAGCTGTTTCAAACATACTAACACTAGGATATCCCATAATCCAATGAGACTGCATACCCATTCCATCTACTAAATCTTTTTCTATTAAGTTTTCTAAAATCCCAATAATAAAATCACTTTTTACACTTTCATATTCATTATAATCATTATAAAAAAGTTTACATCCATCAGGTGCATATTCTCTGGCATACTCAAAAGCTTTTTCTATATATTCTTCACCTATTGTTTCCATCCAGAGAGACTTCCCTGCTGTTTCATTATTAGAACCAGGATTTCTCATTCCTGTTTCTGTATTTGGATCAACTGCCTCATTAACAACATCCCAAGCGTAAAATTCAACATCTGGATATTCAGATTCTATTATATCCATAACATTTTTTATGTAATTTTCCATTCTTTGAAGCATAACCTCTTTGCTAACCCAATTTGCAGATTCATCTTTTGAATAACCTTCTCTAAAAAACCAATCCGGTGTTTGACTATGCCATACAAGAGTATGTCCTCTAACAGGCATATTATTGTCCCTTGCAAAATCAAGTAATGATTTTGCACCACTTAATTTAACTTGAGGATTTACTTCTCCATCTTCATTTTTATCTAAATATAAAATTGTTTCATCATAATCAAGTAACGAATCTGGTTTTAATTCATTTCCAGGAGTCAAACTATTATAATGCTTATTAAAAATATCTTTTGAAGGTTTTAATGCAATTTCACCAGTTGTAGCTGCACCACCTATTTTAAAGTAGTCAGAATACACTTCTTTTAAACTATCAATATCATTTTCAATTTCTGGTAAATCAGCTATAGCCACTTTAAAATCATCAATATAAAAATCTAATAAGTCTTGTTCTGTAGCAGATGAACTGTAAGGAGTTTCAACATATAAAAAAACACTAACAGCATCTAAAGGAACAGTGTACTCTCCTTCTAAATAAGTCCAGCCACCCTTATTTACAGTTTCCGTTGAAAGATTCATATAATAGTCTTCCGAACCATCATTATACTGAAATGATAGATTAAAATTTTGAGTATTAGAATATGAACCACCTGTAAAATTAACCCATACTCCAAAATCATAAGTTACACCTTTAGTAAGTTTATCTGTTAGTTCAATACTTGGCCCATTCCAAGTTGCAGTTCTACTACTTACCTTAAGACTGTTTGTCCCAGAATAAGATTCTTCTGTTGAGATTTCAACTATTTCATCTCCTCTTGGACCCCAATTGTTTATTCCTTCCTCAAAATTTTCTTCTAAAATAACAGAATCTTCTTCTGCCGCACTTAAAAATGTCATACTACCAATAATACTTAGGGAAAATACTAATAAAATCATAAAAAATACAAAAACTTTTTTTAAAACCATAATTACCTCCTTCGAATATAGATATTCAAATCATCTTTGGATAGCCTAAAAAATAATATCCGATTCTTGTCGTCTGAAATTCGCTTGAATCGTACGAATTCATTCTCGAGAATACGAATTTATTTTTTGCCTATCCCTTAGTGATATCTAAAAAATAAACTCTAATTCTTAAGTATTAGTTCCCATGATTTAAGAGAACTTCAAAGGAAAAAAATTGATATCATTTTTTAGGCTATCCTGATCCGTTTATAATTTATTTATTGTTAAATGAAATACTATAGGATATTCCAAAAATTAATTTTTTAGAATTCCTAAATTATTTCTATTACAACCTTAAATCTAATTAATTATGACTTAGGGATATCCAAAAAACAAACTCTAATTCTCGAGTATGAATTCGCATGATTTAAGCGAACTTCAAACGAAAAGAATTTGGTATTATTTTTTAGGTTCTCCTTATTAGAGTGATTTGACGTTTTATTCAAAAAAAATCATATTAAAAACAATACCAAATTCATACTTTAAAATTAGGAGTTATAGCAATATTTAAGAAGAATCATTACATATGTTTCATCAAAAAAATAGTAATTTAAGTTTATTAATTTTAAAATGATCAAATACAATATTTTGTTCGAAGTTATATACTTCAATATGAAATGGATTACAAAAAATACTCCTTATAATATACCACAAATATACTAAATTAACAATATTTTTTCTAGTGATATTAAAAATAATACCCAATTTGATTCGCCTAAGATCCGCTTAAAACCTAGAATTCATTCTCGAGAATATGAATTTATTTTTGGCCATCATTTAAGGCAGAATCAAAAAATAAACTAGTCAACTTTTTTT
>JBDMZA010000344.1:0-5413 GCA_039770155.1 Clostridiales bacterium | reverse complement strand
TATACTTGGCATGCTTGAGTCATTATTGTCTTCTTCTTTTAAATTACTTAAAGCTTCTGGAAGAACAATTTTTATAAATGAGATATTGATTTCATTGTTGTAATACCAAGCATTATCAGTACATTCATTTAACCAATTTGCAAGGTCTGTACTTCCTTTTCCTAAACAATAAACATCTCCTTCATTATAATTTATGTTATTACTTTGTATATGTATTTTATTTATCGGATTTGTTATATTTTCATTAGGATCATGTAATATAGAAAGATAAAAATAGTTTTCATTAGGTTTATAATTATTATGAGGCCATTCTATCTTTATTTCTCTTCTGTTAATATCTGAATATTTATGTGTAATCTTTGTTTCTCTATATTCTCCTTTAGAGGCACTGTCAAAATTCTTTTTATGTGCAGATGAACGGCTCTCTCCGTCATCTTGATACATAGAATATGTGCCTGTTGGTCCAGGATAAACATTAAGAGTTACAGGATTAAATTCTTTTTCACCGACATAATTTTCTAGTTCTATAGTAGGTAGTATTGCTCCTGCTCTAACATATAGTGGAACTAAAAAATCTAAATGTTTGTCATCATCAGGATTCATGCTGCCCCATTCATATTTAATACTTGCATCGTAATCTATTGTAGATCCGCCTGCTATAGCTTCTTCAAGTTTATATTTATTATGTTGATAGCAATACCATCTGTTACCATAATAATCACTTTCGATAACAGGTAGATAAACATCTCTTCTTCCATCGCTACCTGATTTTTGCTGCTCTAGTATTGGTGAAACTAATAAGTCTTTTCCAAGGGAGAATTGTGTATCTAAATAATTAACTTTATCATTAAATAAAGCAGGGTCATTTTCACTTAAGAATAAAGGTCTTACTATAGGTTTTGAATTTAATGTGTTTTCAAACATTAAATCATATAGCAACTGCATAAATTTATATCTTATTTGAATGTAATTTCTACAGACAGGTAATACGGATTTATATAAATGTTTTTGATTCCAGGGAACTTGATCTATAACCCAATCTTTACTATATTGATAAGGTTCTTGAAACCACTTTTTACCTGGCTTACCATTATAATGATTTCTAAACCAACTTAAGAATGAACCTAACATTGTCCATCTCATGACTAGTTGAGGATCTGCCCAATTTTCATCGTTTTTTGTTTCAAAACCGCCAATATCAGCACCGGAAACAGATTGACCGGATATTCCAAGAGCTAATATCTGTGAAATATTAATTTTCATAAAATCCCATGTAGAAGCGTTATCTCCTGTCCACAATCCTGCAAAACGGTGCATTCCTGTGAAACCACCTCTACCTATAATAAAGTTCCTAACATTTTCTCTTCGTGTTCTTAGTTTTTCAGATTGTTTTAATAGAGTTATAACATCAGCTTTTTTATCTAATTTACATTTGCTTATTTTTTCTTCCCATTTATCATTTAATAGATATAATTTTAGATTATCATGGCTTTCTTTTAAAATTACTTTTTTACTTACTAGTTCTTTGAATATTTTTTTTGATTCATCCAGTTTTACACCATCAATATCAATAAATGTATGTTCAGTGATGTACCAAATATTGTCCAGACCATGGTATGTAGCTTTGTGAAGATTGTATGAATAGAGATTTCTTATTTTTCCTTCATAATTTAGTGATCCACCATCTTTATCTGAAAGTTCTGAATCGCCATCATATCTTTTTAAGAAATTATCGGTTATTTTTAAATTCATAGGTAAAGATCGCCAATCACTTTCTATATTTTGACCAATATTATGAAGTTGTCCATTAGGTCCCTTGATGTTTTGATTTGCAAGATATGGATTATTATTATCTGGAATTGCTGGAGTTGTCATATCTTGCCAAACCATTTTAAGACCTCTTTCATAAAGATGTTTATATTGTTGCCCCCACCAAATTCTGGCTTCCTTATTACCAAAATCAGTGTAGTGGCCTAGAGTACCGTAAGTATCTCCGTAATAAACTCCACCTTTATAGAATGGATCATTTTCTTTTCTTTGATCATGTATGAAATAATCATTATTTGCACCACTTTTGTATGTTTCATAATCATCATTTAGATAACTTATAACTGGGGTAATATTTGTACTGCATTTAATACCTTTTTCAGCTAATTTATCAAAAGTATCTTCAGGAAATTTATCTTCATTCATTGTAAAAGTACAGTAATTTTTTTGAATATCAACATCAACATGTAGTCCATCTAATGGTATACCACATTCTCTATATGATTCAACAACGCTTTTTAAGTCCATTTGATTCCAACTGCTTTGATCGTATGATTCATAACCATAACAACCTTGGTGATAACCAAGGATGAATCTTGGTTTTAATTTAGTTTTTCCAACAAATTGAGAAAAAGTATCTAGAATGCCTTCACATGTATTAGATAAGAAGAAATAACAATCAAATTCTCCATACATTGTACCCATTAGATATTTATTATTATCTAATTTACCAACATCTATAAAGGATTCAGATGCATTATCTATAAATGAACCCATTACACATTTTTCATCAGGATTTCTGTTGAATTCCATAAAAAATGGATTTGAATGATATAGAGGTTCTCTTTCATCCATTGGTCCATTGCCATAAACTATACTATAACGCATATTATCATAATTGAAATATGTCAATTGCTTACCATTTTTGCATAATTCAATTCCGCCTTTTTCACCAAAACCCATATATTTGGAAGTTAAATGTTTATTTCTTGCTAAGATACAGGAATACTGAGGTAATTCTCCTTCAGGAGTATTTATAATTCTTTTTTTATAATAAATACTATCAAAGCAATCAGACATTACTTCAAAATAATCTTTATTATTTTTATATTTGTATACTTTTAGATTGTAAGGATTTAAATTAATTTCTATTCTCATTGTCTTTTTATTTTCTTCATGATCAATTATGTCATATTCTACTATTTGATTATTTTCTGTAACTTTTTCCATTCTGATTTTGTCCAATGAATTTGATAGTTCATCGAAAGTGTCCATAACTATTGTCCTTGTATTAGCTTTTGGATAATGTTCGAGAGTTTCGTTTAAAGGATTAAAGCGAAGTCTAAATGAATTTGGAGTAGGAAATTTTATTAAAAGCCAGCAGTCTTTTCCCTCAAAGTTTTGAAAACATAGTTCAATTTGATCATTGTTCGTGTTTACATTATAGCTTTTTACATCGCCTAATTTTGCCCAATCATTTTGATAATTGTCAAAAAATTCTTCTACCTTTAAAAATTGAAAATTTTCTGCTTGCTGTGGAATGTTTTTTTGAGTTTTTTGATCTTTTTTTGGCAGGGTTGTTTGCATTCAAAGATCCTCCTGGTTTATTTTTTATTTCCAATAGGCCAAAATTCTGTAACTAACCATATACAATCAGTATCAGAATAGTATTCATGCCATGGATAAGATAGTTGTAACTTATTTTGTTCTTTATTAAATTCATTTAATTTACAGTATGTATGTGATTGAGAATTTCCAACTGCTAATCTTTGATCTTCATAATTTTTAGTAGAATTTTGATAAGTATATTTTATCATTCTGCCAATTCCACTTAATTGAGTGTGAAATTCAATAAATGGATGTTGATTATGTATTTTACAATGCGTTTTCTGAGGTGCAAACCAAATATAGTTTTTTAACATAAAGTCTATTTCTTTTGAATCATCATATTCTTTGCTCATTCCTATTGCAAAATAAGGGTCAAACCTAAATTTTTCAATTACTTTTATATTACTCTCAGGTGTTTTCCATAATGATAAGTCCTCTAATTCCGGATATAGTTTGGATACATGTTCCCAGAGCCCAGTTGATATTTCTTTTCTTATATCATTTCTTATTAGTTGAGTGTTTTCAAAATAATTCAAATCCATCATTGGAAAATTACTTGTATTTATATTACTAAAATCTGGAGTATTAAAACTACTATCTTCAATAATTAATACAGAATTTGCTTCTTTTATTATTACATTTTTAAAATTATCCGATTGCCATTTGTTTAATTTGCGAAGTGTATTTAAATCATCTGATGAATCTGGATATATTATGATAGTTTCCATACTAAGATTTATAATAATGCTTGATGATTTAACACTATAGTTTTTAACATTCCTTATGACTTTTGATATAAATTGCTTATCGGAAAAATTATAAGGATATTCTTGGTTAAATTCTGTCACTAGGATATCAACTCCCAATATTATAAATTTTTGAACATCTCATTACTATATAGCATAATTTTTGGATTTTCAGTACAATAATAACCTTCAACAGAATAGCCCATAGTAGCAAAATCAAGTGTTCCATCTCCATTAAAATCTCCTACTGCAATTCTTGCAGCAGATTCGGAGGATACTCTCCATTTTGTAAAAATTCCCTTTCGTGCATCAACTGCTTTATAATAGAAAACTCCTTGCCACGGCATAGGGCCTCTAAGTGCTACGAGAAATTCATCTTCACCATCATTGTCAAAATCTGCACATACTACATGATGTGCGGGGCCTTCACCTTTTTCATTTGGATTATCAAATACATCTAAAACTACTCGTTCCCATTTAGCTTTTTCAATGTCTTCTGTATCTTTAAAATATGCTGCAATTGTATTTCCATGAAAAGGCTCAACTGTTGCAATATAAGCAAATTTATCACTACCTATTTTGCCGACATCAATATTACCAGAACCTTTAAAAGTAGTTTTGCCAAATTGGGTCAATTCACCTTCGTTTAAAAGCTTAGTTTGCCATTTATTTAATTCAGGTTCATAGTAAAACCATGTAATACCCTCTTCAGAAGCTAAGAATAATGAATCAAGATTAGTACGTGGGTGTTTTTTTATTACAACTCCATGTATAACTTTGTAATAATCATCACAAATTACAGTTTTTTCCCAAGATGTAGCATTACTTAAACTTGCAGGTTGCTGGAATATAGTAACAGGAACATATGAATGAACTTTAAATGGTGCGCCTACAATTGGTAAACCAATGATTTCTAATTTATCATTTTGAGTAAAATGTCCAACTCGTAATCTGTGCATGGCTGTAGCTTTACCTACATAATGTCTTTTCCATTTATCATTTGATTCACCAGGATTTTCAATCCAATCAATTTTTCCGCCTTCAGGGTCACAGTCTACCATAGTTTTACCATATTGATAACATACAACAATATCATTAAATCCATTTCCGTTAATATCTGCATGATGCATTCCAACTGGACCACTAAGAGTTGTAATATGATGTTTTGTCCAATCAGGGTTTTTGTACCAGGTGACTTCGCCGAGTCCTAATCCGTAGCCGATCAAATCAAGGCGACCATTTCTGTTAATATCAAGAGGTTCTAGCCAGTAACCATCATTCCTAAAACCTTC
>JBDMZA010000343.1:0-2534 GCA_039770155.1 Clostridiales bacterium | reverse complement strand
TCCCATAAATAATATTTGTAAATAAAATTAAAAAATTTGTTACAACTATTAAAGCAATTCCTAATCCTATCTTCCCATATATCAAACCATTTTTATCCAAAATTTCATCAAAAAAAACTGCTCCTGTTAAATAAGGAACTATTGAACTCAATACAGATTGAAGTAACATAAATAAAATTATTAAACTAACTCTAAATTTATACTTTTTTGAGTAAGATAATAACCTAATAAAAATTGATTTTTTATTTAAACATTTAGGACAAACATTTCTATTCTTATCTGGATATAAAGTTTTACATTTGGGACATAAATTATCTTCATTTTTATTACTAAACTTATTATAGTCTATCTTTTTATTTTCAACTAATTTATTTATTACATTGACCAAATCAGAAAACTCAGATTTCTTGATATTTGTATACCTTGAAAGAACAGTTAATTCATTATTCACATTTGCTATTAAGCGTCCTCCAAATATGAGTTCTTCTGCCTTTATTTCAATTAGACTTTTTAAACTGTATTGGTCAATCTTTAAAGATTTAAAATCATTGGAATTTTTTTTATTTCTATTTATAACTTTTGAGATTATTAATAATTTCTCTTTTGTTACTACAAAGCATACTTCTCCAAAATAACCCATTAAATCTAAATCACTAATGGCAAATATTATAATATCACTTCTATTAGTTCCTTTTTTCATAATACTTTTAATAATATAATCAGGCATTTTATATGTTGAATTCATAAAGTCTACTCTCCCCAATATATTTAATATTTATAAAATTAAGGGATATATAAAAACAAACTATGCCCCCTAAATAATGAATCATAGTTTTTTAATGATTCTTAGGATTAGAAGAATTTAATATTATCATACTAATAAATTATGACATCTTTTATTAGTTTTTGTCAATTACAAAAATTTTTCAAATTAAGCTAAGGAGAACCTAAAAAATAATATCACATTTTCAAAATCTGAGAATCGCTAAAATCATATGATTCATTATTTTAAAAAAGAACCTTCTATATCAATAGAAGATTCTTTTTTAACTTAAAAATTTGCAAATACCTTAATAAGACCTAAAAAAAGCATCATATTTTTAAAATCTGAGAATCACTAAAATCATATAAGGCAGAATCAAAAATTTCATAAGACAATTTTTTTCTGAAAATATCGATGTTTTAACGAATTTTCAAAAAAAGTTGACTAGTTTATTTTTTGATTCTGCCTAATTCATTATTTGACTGCCATAATCATTTCAAACCCATTAATTTCTTTGCTGAATTTAATGTTTCTTCCGCAATTACACTTGCTTTATCTTTTCCTTCTTTTAAAATATTATCTAGGTATGATTTTTCACTGGTTATTTCATCATACTTCTTTTGAATAGGTTCTAAAGATTCAACAACTACATCTACTAATTCCTTCTTTAAAAATCCATAGTTCTTACCATCAAAATGTTTTTCTACATCAGTTCTGGTTTTTCCTGTTAATGTTTCGTATAAAACAAGTAAATTTTTAACCCCTAAAGAAGCATGTTCAAATCTTGTTTCTTGACCTGAATCAGTAGTTGCTCTCATTATTGTTTTCTTGATTGTATTTGGTGTATCAAGCAACCAAATTGCATGACCTTTTTTTATTTCACCAATACTCTTACTCATTTTAGTTTCAGGATCATCAAAAGCCATTATTCTTGCGCCACTTTTTCTTATTAAGTCCTTTGGTATATTAAATAGTTCCCCATATAGTTTGTTAAAACGTTGAGCTATATCTCTTGTTATTTCTACATGTTGCTTCTGATCATCTCCTACAGGCACTATATCTGCTTGGTAAAGTAAGATATCTGCTGCCATTAATACAGGATAATCTAATAAGCCTGTGCCAATGGTTTCATTTTTTTGTGATTTTGATTTATACTGGGTCATTCTTTCCAACCATCCAAGAGGTGTAACACAATTCAACAGCCAAGTAAGTTCACTGTGTTGTGATACCTGTGATTGGACGAAAATTATAGATTTTTTAGGATCTATACCACATGCTAAATATAAAGCAGCAACTTCTCTGATTTTATTCCTTAAATAATCAGGTTTAATAGATTCTGGTATTGTTAAACCATGTAAATCTACAACACAAAAAATATTATTATATTTATCTTGGTTTTCTGCCCATACACTTAGAGCTCCTATATAATTACCAATGTGAATATTTCCTGTAGGTTGAACCCCTGAAAAAACTCGTTCTTTTTTAATATTATTAGACATATAGACTCTCCTTTATTTTATCATTTGTTATTATATTCTCTTTTGAAATATTAGTAAATACTAAAATAATTAAAACTATAATTTCTTTTTTATTCATTTTTTTATATAATAAGAATAATAAAAGATAATATTATGTTTTTTGTTGTTTATTAACAGCTGTTGTTTATGTTAATAGTAAGGCATAATCAAAAATTTCATAAGACAATTTTTTTCTGAAAGTATCGATGGTTTAACGAATTTTCAAAAAAAGTTGACTAGTTTATTTTTTGATT
>JBDMZA010000342.1:0-8049 GCA_039770155.1 Clostridiales bacterium | reverse complement strand
TAAAATGCCAGAGGGAAGTGATGGATTTTTAACAGGTACAAAACTTATAAAAGATAAAATTTATAAAATATCTGAAGCTCAACTTCGTATAGATAATAGCCTGAATAATATATTAAAAAAAGAACGTATTGTAAGACTGATTAAAGATATGGAAGCTGATATACATAGTTTGAGAGGATTTAAATACCCATTAGACACTGAATTTGTTAAAGCCTATAAAAAATGGCTTGAAATAGCCAATGAGCAAATGATTGAGTGTGATAAAACAACAAAAAAAGAAAAAATATCCCAGATTTATAATGCTGGTGAGGCGGTAAAAAGAGATAAAGATGCTTTTGTAAATCGAACTTCTGTTGTAAAAGAGATGGAAGATTGTATAACATCTGAGGCAGGGTGCTCTGGTATAGTTTTATATGGGAGAAGACGTGTTGGTAAGACTACAATTTTTTACAATTTAGATCAATCATTAGAAAATACTTTTTATAATATTATTTATGTTGATATGCAGGAATCAAGATACAACTCAACTTTTATCAATGGTTTTATTTTTGGATTATATGAAAAAATTATGCCTTTTGCTGACATTGAAACTTCAAAGCCAAATAATGTTCAAGAGTTTTATGAATTAATAAAAAAATGTAATAGTAATTTGATTTCAAAAAATAGGTATCTTTTAATCTGCATAGATGAATTTGAGTTTATACATATGAAAATAGATGATGGAACTTTTGAAATTGATTTGTTATCTACAATTAGACTGTCAGTGCAAAATTGTAGAAATATTATTTGGATATTTGGAGGCAGTCATAAAATAACAGAATTAGAAGGAGTTAATTGGACTTCATACCTTATAAGCTTGAAAACTATTGAAGTGCCATTTTTTACACTTGATGAAGTGAGAACATTATTAGTTAAACCTTATAAGTTTTCTGGAATAAATGAAATTAAAGACACTAAAATTGAAATTTGGAATGATGAACTTATTGATATCATATACAAAGAGACAGCAGGGTGGCCATTTTTTGTACAAGAAGTTGCAAATAAGGCAATTGTCTTTTTAAATGAAAATAATAATGGAGAGGTTTTAAATAAAGATTTACTTGAAATGGCTTTAGAAAAGGTAACTGAGTCTGTATATAATAACTTTAATCAGCTTTTAAATGAAGAATCCAAAATAGAAGGCGAGTGGGATTATATTCTAAATTTTTCTGAAAATAAATTTCAAAATAAACCTTCAAATTATAAAATTAGAGAATCATTAAAAAGAAGGTATATTGTTGATGAAGTTAATGGCAAATACAAATTAAAAGTTCCACTTATGGAAAGATGGTTGAAATGTTATTTTGGATAAGGGATAGCAAAAAAAATAAGTTAGAATTCTTGAGAATGAATTTGCATGGCTCAAGTGGATTTTAGATGAGAAGAATTTGAAATTACTTATTAATATATAGCTTGTGGTTTGCAATAAATTGATATATGTATATCCGATTAGTTTAAATATTGTAATTTGAGACAAAAAGAATGGAGTGATATTTTGAAAGTATTGTTTTTAGCTTCAAATCCAAAAGATACAGGTAGATTAAGAATTGATGTTGAAATTAGAGAAATAGAAGAAAAAATTAAATTGTCAAAATATAGAAGTAAAGTAGAGTTAATTCCAGTGATGGCTGTAAGACCAAAGGATTTATTGCAATCTATAAATGAACATAACCCAGATGTATTACACTTTAGCGGACATGGAACAGATGATGGGGATATAATTTTAGAGGATGAAGCTGGAAATCCAAGGTATGTTAGAAAAGAAGCTTTGATTCAAATGATTAAATTTGGATGTGACAATTTAAAAATGGTAGTTTTAGATTGTTGTTATTCAAAGATTCAAGCAGATGAAATAGTTAAACACATTGATGTAGTTATTGGCATGGAAGGTGAGGTTGATGCAAAAGTGGGAAGGCATTTTTCTTCACAGTTTTACTCAGCTATTGGATTTGGTAAAAGCCTAAAGGTAGCATTTGAACAAGCTAAAGCTTTAGTTATGGCTGAATTAATAAATGCAGAAAAAGTACTTAATTTAGTTATAAAAGATGGAATTGACTCTAACAAATATTTTTTAGTTAACAAAAATAAGATTACTGAAGAATTTGGCACTAATAAAAAATCAAGAGATTCTTTTAATTTAACTGGAAATGCAGGACAAATAAACATTGCAGGTGGGAACTCTCTTTTAAATGCAGAATTTTATAGTGGTTTAGATAATAAAACAAACAAAAAAATTAACCAAAATTTTGCAAGTTTAAAATCAGCTGTTGTAGAGGTTATCAATATAGTAAAAATAAATAAGGGCATTGAAATAGCTACTAAAAATGAAATTGAAGAGGCGTTGAATGCAATTAATGAATTAATTAGTGTTAATAATGAAAATTCAGTAAATAAAATGCTGATTAAAACTAGCATGAAGTATCTTGATGGTTTAAATAAATGTATAACAAATGAAAAATTGCTTTACAATTATATAAATGAAATTGTAAGTGAAATAAAACTTATATGGAATTTATAAGTATTAATTAATTATAAGTGGAGGATAAATTAATGGAAAAAGATATTAAACAGGTATTAAGAGAGGTTTATTATAATCAAAGTGTAACATATAAGCAAATAAAAAGAATTGATGATATTGATAATGATGAACTGATTGATTTTATAAATGAAGAATTTACAATTGAATATAAATTGGGAACTGGCGATAAAAAATTAGAAGGAATGATAAAAGCTTTTATTAGGAATTTGCCATGGTTAGAGGAAAGAATGGGTGCTCATAAAGGATTATTATTAAGTAGTATAAACATTCTTAAAGTTGTGGATAAGATAGACCTTGAAGAGATTATGGGGAAGGATTATCAGGATTTTATCAAATATATTAACAAACCAGATGAAATAGAAAATGATTTATATACATATAAAGGGCATTTCTACGATCCAGATTTAAAATGTAGTTATATAAAGGGAAATGTCAATGCATACAATAGATTTAAAGAGCATTACAATAATGCATTGAACAAATATAAAGAAAATAATAGAAATGATGCATATAAAGAGCTTGCTATGACATTACACTATTTGTCTGATTTAAATTCACCTCATCATGCTGCTAACAAAATTGCTTTAAAGACGGATCATTGCAGATTTGAAAAATATATTGATAAAAATTTGAATGAGTTTATTATCAAAAATAATGAAATAAAAAATTTGTATGACAATATTTTTGTTGGAAGTGAGGATGAAATAGCAATGAAATCAGCTATTATAGCAAAGTCACTTTATAGTGATGCTATAAAGGATTATCATTTAATAGCTAAAAAAACTTGTGAAAATGTTCAATATGCTATATGTATTGTTATAAAAAAATTTTTGAACAGAGTTGCTTAAATAAAACAAAGGGATTTTATGGAATTATATTGGCACATATTTTGTTATAATATTATTTAAAAGTAATATTATAACGGTTGTAGAATATTTAAAGTGTGTAATATGTACCAAATTATCCATCTTGTTATAACAATTTTAATTTAAATTTAAATATACTAATATCTATATAAGGCATGTTTCAATTATTAACTTAAAAGGAAAAAATGCATTAATGATATTTGATAAATATCCAAATTATAAAAAGATGAATGATAGACATTTCTGGGCAGTAGGATATTATGTTGATACAATCGGAAGAAATGAAGAAATAATAAAAAAATATGTCAAAGATAAATTAGAAAAATACTATGTTATTTCTGTGATTAAAAAATGAATAAATTAGAAGAAGATAAATAATAAAAAAATTTGGAGGATTCTAAAATGGATAAAAAGTTAAAAATATTTTTTGATTTTGATAGTGATAATGATGAAAGAATTGAAGAAGAAGCTTCATTTGTATATGAAGATATAAAAAGTCTTGGAATTGGAGAAGTAAATTTTGATAAAGCTATAGATAATCAAAGGGATGGAAAAGCAGTAGGTGATATTATATGGTCAACAATAAATGTTGCAATAGTTACTATAGCAGGGTTTAAACCATTATTAACAATGCTTGAAAATTATATAAATAAAAATGAGAGATATTCATTAAGAATGAAATTTGGTGAAAATGAACTTGAATTAAAAGGTCTTTCAAAAGATGAAAGAGAAAAGTTAATTAATAAATTTTTAGATAAAATTAGTGATGATAATAACACTGGAGAAGATAATAATGTGTAGAAGATATGCCTTAATAATTGCAAATTTTAAGTACGATAATATAAAAGATTTAACAGCACCAGAGTATGATTCTGAAAAGCTTGAAAAAGTTTTGCGTGATGAGGAATTAGGTAATTTTGAATGCGTATCATTAATTAATAAAAGTTCAAGTGAAGTACTAGAAGAAATTGAGGAGTTTTATGATGGAAAAAAACAAGATGATGTTTTACTTCTTTATTACTCAGGTCACGGAATAAAGGATAAGAAGAGAAATTTACATTTAACTTTCAAGAAAACATCTGAAGGAGATATTGTAAAAAGAGCAATAAGAATAGAGGATATAAATAAAGTAATAAATTTATGTCAAGCGAAATCACATATAATAATACTGGACTGTTGTTATAGTGGTGCTGCTGAAATGGGAAGTAAAGATGGAAAAAGAAAATATGAAAAGATTGAAATGGATGAGATTAGTAATTTTATAGGAGGAGAAGGAAGAGTAATATTAACATCATCAAGCCAATCAGAAAAATCATATGAAAATGATAATATTTCATATTATACAGAAGCAATAATTAAAGGAATTGAAACTGGAGAAGCAGATAGAGACAATGATGGAAAAATAACAGTTGATGAGCTTCATAAATATGTATGTGATGAATTAAAGTTGTCAAAACCAGAGCAAAAACCTAGAATAAAATCAGATCAACATGATTCAATAGTTATATCTAAAGCAAAGAAAAAAATAAGTAAAGAAGAAAAAACTAAAGAAGTTACTGACAAAGACGATAAGGCTGATAAAATAACGATATTATTTTTACCATCAAATCCTTCAGAAGAATCAAAAGGAAGATTTGAAAAAGAATATAGAGAAATTGAAGAGAATATAAATAAATCTACAAATAGAGACAGATTAAAATTAATTTCGAAATGGGCAGTAAGAAAAAAAGATTTAATACAGGCAATAAATGAACATAAACCAAATATTATTCATATAAGTGGTTTTGGTGACAGTGAAGAAATAGTATTTGAAGATGAAACTGGGAAATACTCTAAGGTATCAAAGCTAGCAATGAAAAGATTTTTAGAAACTGCTGATAAGTTAGAAATGGTAGTGTTTAATAAAAGTAACTCGATAGGATATGCATTTGCTGTTGTTCAAACTGTAGAATATGCAGTTGGTATGAATGGAATTATAGAAGGAGATAAGGCTATTGCATTTTCATACAGATTTTATTCGAGTCTTGGATTTAATAAGAGTATTGAAGAAAGTTTTAATCAAGCTATTGTAGAGGTTAATTTTCATGGAGATAAAGAAGCAAATGTACCAAAGCTTTATAAAAAAGGTATAACAGATAGGATAAGAAATTATAAAGAAAAGATAGCTAAAGAGTTTAAAATACTTGGACTTGTAGGATTTAAAGAAAGATTTGATATTGAAGGGATATATATACCTTTAACGATGAATGTTGATAAAAATACTATAGTAAGGTGTGAAGTTGATAACAAATGCAAAATAAAGGAAAGACAATTTACAGCGGAAAAATTATTGAAAGAGGACGAAAAAGTATCAGTTGTGTTAGGGAAACCAGGGATGGGAAAAACAACTATGTTGAGGTATTTAGGGAGAATAGAAAGTAAGAAAGAAGAAGGATTAATACCTATATTTATAAAATTATCAGATTATAGTAAAAAAGAAGTAAGATTAGAAGAATACATTATTGAAGTAATTAAAGGTTTTGAGAATGATGAAGAGTGGATAAAAAATGAGGTATTGAAAAAGAATGGATTGATACTTTTAGATGGAATGGATGAGGTAGGAGAAGAGAATTATAATAATGTAGCAACTGAAATAAGGACATTTATAAGAAATAATAGTGAATCAAGAGTTATAATTACTTCAAGAGAAGCAAGATTTAAAGCAAATCTATTTCCATTTTGTACATATAAGATTGACAAATTACCCTATGATGAAATAGCTGCATATATAGATAATTGGTTTAAAGATGTAGTTATGAAGAAGAAAGATGATGAAATAGAGAAACTAAAAAATTGTATAGTTGATAATAAGAGGATTTATGAACTGGCAGAAAATCCATTTTTACTTTCTATTATATGTGTAATATATGAAAAAGATAAAAGTTTACCAAGTAGAAGAATAGAACTCTATAGAAGATGTACGGAGATGTTAATAGAATTGTATGACATTTATAATGCAGAAAAGAAAAATATGTACACAAGTAGTTTGAAAGAGGAGATTCTTGAGGATATTGCATATTACTTTTTTAAAAATGATATGGATGAATTTCCAAAAAGAAAATTAGTAAAACAAGTATCAGAATCTCTAAAAAAATTAGGTAAAGATGGAGAAGAGGAAAAAATATTAGATGAAATATGCGAAAATAGTGGGATATTACAGAAAAGCAATAGTGTACACTTTTTTGTTCATAGAACATTTTATGAATACTATGTTGCCTGCAAATATATAAATGATGATAAATTGAGGAATAAAATATTAGAAAATATTGATAATCCAGGTTGGGAAGAAGTAATCAGGTTATATGCTGGACAGATTGAAAAAGAAGAAGATGGAACAAAGTTTATTAAAACAATATGGGAAAAAGATAAAGGTATTGCAGTTAGATGTTATGCAGATATGAACAAGGTAGATTCAGAGTTAATAAATGAATTATTGAAAACTGCAAAAGTAGAAGAACGTGTTGAACTTGTAAAGGGTTTACCTGATAAGGTAAAAGAACCTGAAAAAGTTGTTGAGACTTTAAAAGGTTTAATGTATAAAAATAATGGGGAAAGAAATGAAACAAATGGAGAAGTTCTTTATTGGATTTTTGATATACTTGAAAAAAGAGAGAAAATAAAAGAGTTAAATGAAGCAAGAGTAATTATTAAAAAATTTGAAAAAAATGCAATAGATAATTATGAAAAGTATATGAGTTCATATATGGTTGATATAGCACCAATAGACGAGTTTATAATGGGTGATAATGATAGTGGAGATGATGAAGAGAAACCGGCACATAGAGTAAAGTTAGATGGATTTAAAATGAGTAAATTTATAATGACAAATAAATTATATGAAAAATTTGATCCAGAACATAAAAGTAGAAGGGATAAATATTCAAATGATGATAAACAACCAGTTATATATGTAAATTGGTATGAGGCATATATGTTTTGTAAGTGGTGTGGATGTAAATTGCCTACAGAAGCTCAATGGGAGTATGCATGTAGAGCAGGAACAAAAACAAAATATAATGTAGGTAATAAATTAACTAATAATTTAATAAAAAAACATGCAAATTTTGGTAATGAAATTGGTAGAACAACAATTGTAGGTGAATATAATGAAAATAAGTTTGGATTATATGATATGCATGGTAATACAGCTGAATGGTGTTTAGATTGGTATAGTGAAAATTACTATAAGAAATGTAATGAAAATGGTATAATAAAAAATCCTGTGAATTTCGAGGAAGGTTCGGAGCATGTTTTTCGTGGTGGTTCCTGGAAGTATGGTGCAGACAACTGTCGTTCTGGTTTCCGCAGCTCCTGGTCCATCCTTGCCGACCATGACTACGACATTTCTTTCCGTCCGGTGTTTTTCGTCCCGCAGCTCATAGATGATGTTGGATGACATCCGATGAACAGATTATTGTCCCTTTTGCTTGAAAAAGCAACAAAAGTAGTAAAATGTGTATAGTGTTAGTAGGGTAAATGGATGTTTACATTGAAAGCTCTATACACAAAATTAAAAAACAATAGATAAGAAAGAGGTATAAATAAATGCTGACAATATTGTTTTTA